>JAISUO010000047.1 GCA_031272035.1 Synergistaceae bacterium | reverse complement strand
GCCATCAGTCTTTCGACAGCCTTGAAAGCCGATTTTCTTACGATGACAACAGTTTCACCCTGTTGAACGCGACGAATAAAAAAGAAACCGGCCAGGCTCTCCGACTGCCGGACGAATTTATATCCTTCGGCTTGCTGGAAGAAGGCGGCGGTCGTCTGACTTACGCCGGCGCTTTACTGGCGGACGCCTGCCCTGTGTACAATTCGCGCATTTTCTGCACCCGTTGGAATGGTCTGGAAAAAGGCTCCATTTTCGTGGACGCGCTTGATGACAGCGAATACTCCGGCAACATGATATCGCTGCTACAAAACGGGCTCAATTTCATCCGAAATAACTACAAGGTCAAATGGCGCAAAACACCCGAAAAGCGCGTGGAAATGCCGGATTATCCCCAAACCGCCATACGGGAAGCCTTGGTAAACGCCATCATTCACCGTGATTATTCATTCATGGGAAGCGAGATTCATATCGACATATACGACGACAGGCTGGAGATCACCTCGCCGGGCGGTATGGTGGACGGCAAACGAATCCAAAATATGGACATTATGAAAGTGCCCTCCAAACGAAGAAATCCTGTGATCGCCGATCTGTTTCAGCGCCTCAAACTGGTGGAACGCCGAGGCAGCGGGTTGGAGAAAATCCGAAAAGAATATGAGAGCACAGGCAGGCAGCCGGTCTTTTTTTCTGACGACTCCTGGTTCATCACAACGCTGTACAACCTGAACTATGGCATGGAAGAGGATGCCAATGTCACAAAGGATGTCACAATAAATGTCACAAAGGATGTCACAAAGGGAAAAAGCAGGCATGACCAGCTCATGGAGTTGATAGCTACGGATGGAGCGCTTACTTCCGCGCAGTTGTCTCAAACCATGAATGTCACAAAGAGAACTGTTTTGCGCGATTTGGAAGAACTGAAAAATGCTGGGATTATCACTCGCGTCGGGGGAAAAAGGTTCGGACACTGGGAAATCGTGAATGGTGAAAACGAGGGAAAGCCAATATCGCGGTCGCGGAAAGAAAATGAATGATTGACCGAATTCACCGAAAATGAGCGAAGATGAAAAAATTGGAGTTTGAAGACATGGACAATCGAGGCAAAGCCCAATGAAGGTTTTTCATGGAAGCAACGTCTTCGTCAAAGAGCCGAGGCTTTTGGTCCCGAACAGAACGTTGGACTTCGGCCCCGGATTTTACACCACGACCAACCAAAAGCAGGCCGAAGACTTTGCTCGCAAAGTATACGAACGGGAATTGACGGGCAAGGCAGGTGACGGGCGGTTCGTCAGCGTTTACAATGTGGAGTATGAACACATGAAAAAGGAGCTTGCCGTTCTGCGTTTTGAGGCTCCCGATGCTGTCTGGTTTGATTTTGTGCTTGCGAATCGCAGAGGCGTTTATGAAGGTCCACGGGTTGATGTGATCTACGGTCCTGTGGCGAATGACACAGTGTACAGGTGTCTTGTCGGCTATCAGGCGGGCCTGTACTCGAAAGAGGAAACCATTGAGCGTCTGAAAGTGCGAAAACTTTATGATCAGATGGTTTTTGCGACGGAAAAGGCGCTTTCTTACCTGCGCTTTGAGAGTTTTTTGGAGGTGTGTCCATGAACGAACAGGAGCAATTCAAGGCGACGCTTCAACTGCTCGTTCCATTGGTCGTCAGGGAGATCATGAAGGCAAGGAATGTTACCGACCAGGAGGCATTTTCTTTGCTTTATTCTTCTTTCGTGTACAGCAAGCTGGAAAACGAAAAGACGAAACTGTGGCATCTAAGCCCTCTCTGTCTCGCGGATCTTCTGGGAGAGGAACTTGACTCCGGGCGCGTGACTTTTCCGAGGGAGGCGTAATAAAAAATGTCCGAGATAGATTTTATGGCTTACTGCATTGAGGAATACAAGGCGGCAAAGCACTTGAACGGCAGGGACGTGATGGACCTGTTCGGCAAATATGACGTTCTGCGGTACATTGATGACCACTACGGCGCGCTGCACACGACCGGGAGCGCGTATATCGTCGAGGACATCAACCGTTTCATAGATGCCCGCCGTGAGAGTGGAAGCATAACGGCGTCATAAGCGGCAGGCAGACTCCTCAAGTTCGAAAGTCAAAACCACCTGCAAAATTCCCGTACATCAAACCGTACAACAGAAAAATTTCTGACCAATAGAAATAAGTTATGGAGTTATTTTACACCATCTATTTGTACTCCACCTTCTCCGCCAGTAACCTGATTTACAGCAGTTTAAGACAATCTGAAATGAAATGAAAACACAGGAGCTGTTAATAAAAGGCGGCTCTTTTGTTGGGTTCTCTCCTGGGTATCCGATAACTGGCTAACCGTCCTGGAAAGCTCCCGGATTTTGGCGAAGGTTTCTACTATGGCGATGGTCGTTTGTGCGGCAGCCGGGCTTTTCAGGATGGTTGCGAGCATGTACAATCCTTTTTCGGTGAAGGCTTTGGGCGTGTACTTGGTATGCTTCCCGCGACCGACGGGAACGTTTAAGGTCGAAATTTTCGACCTTAAAGATTCATAATCATCTTTCGTAAGTTCAATGATATAGCCTTCCGGAAACTTGTCGGGATTGTGGGTTACCGCCTCATTAACGCGCTTGGTTTCCACACCATAAAGCTCCGCCACATCGCGATCCAGAATGACGCTCTGACCGCGAATGGTCAACACCTTTTCTTCTACCTGCCTGTAGCTGATGATTTCAGACATGACCTCACGCTCCTTTTGTGGCTGTCTGTCGGGCGGGTCATCTGCCGAAAATATCCTTCTGAAATTGTTTGGAATACGCGAAGTCAGGCATTCTTGTTCAGGCCCGGTGCGGTCAAAAAATTGCCCTCGTTCCGAACCTTAAACGGTCCTGTTAGGGCGCGAATATCCGATGATTCCTTCAGAACAGCCGCAGTTTCGTCATTGGGTTCGTGCGGAGCGTTGGCATCGTAATCATCCCTTATAGAGTGGGCCATATTTTGCCTCGTATTCTTTATATTTCTCTGTCAAAGATGTCCTCTTCTTCTTCTGGTTCTTCCGCCTCTTCCAGCTCTTCTTTATACACGCGTTCCGCATACCTCTTCAACCGCAGAACTGCCTTTTCGGGCAGCCTGCCGATCAGGTCGATCAGGCTCTTTCTTTCGGCGGAAATCTTCTGCTCAGTGGTTGTGGTGGTCATTACGTCAGCCCTCCTTTTCCATCATTTTCGTAACGTCACTAAAATGATCAGATTCAGCAATACCATTTTTGACAGAGCGCTCATATTTGTCAATTCAGAGATGCCGTATCAACCCGTGGACCTTTTTAAAGCGGGGGGACTGTGTTATGCTTCTCATTGCATGAATTGTACTCAAAAAGGACCCCATGCCGCTGTTTTTGCCTGTTTTTGATTGTCGTTGTTGAATTTTCAGGGTGCGAACTTTTCTCGGCTGCTGCGAAGTTTGAGCTATCATTATTATTAACGCCTCGACCCTGGTCAATTGGGGATTTCCGAGAGACATTTGTGTAAGCGCTATAAACCAGAAAAGGAGAGTGGGTTTTATGAGAAAGAGTACGTTCTGGAAAATGTTGGCCGCGCTGCTTTTGATAATGATCATGAACGGCGGCGGCGGGTGCGGAAGCGGCGGCTCCGACTCCGCGAACTCCGGAAGTGACCTCAGGGCCAAAATAGCGGTGCTGGGCGAGCTGCCGGAAGATCAGAAGAAATTACTGAGCGAAGCCGGCATCGCCATCGTCGATTACGATTCCGAAGAGGACATCCCCATTCTGATCACCAACGAAGCGTTGGTCGATGTCTTTGTGGACGGGGTGGACCCCGACGCGTACGCCAGGCACGGCTACCCCTTCGGGCCCGCCGAGCTTCAAAGCGCCGGGCGCGTCGCCGTCATATCGCCCGATAAATTCAGCGTCATTGAGATTCACAGCATTCTGGGCAGGCCCTTCGGCCCATTCAAGGTGGGGTTTGAGAACTATGACGAAGTGGACTTCCCGCCGGTGCTCTTCTACGGGCTCCGCAAAACGGAAGCGGACCCCAATCAGATTTTCGTCCAGTACGACTCCGCGTGGCTGACGGAAAACGAACAGGTCAGCTTCGATGTCATCGATGTCGTTTCCGCCGACGCCTGCCCAGGCATTGAGGACGGGGAGGTCGCTTCCGATGATTCAAGCGGCGATGCGATCGAAGCTCAGACCCTGGACCCTCTCGGCGACTACGTGGACTTCAGGGAGTGGCTTCTGGAGGATTCGGACATGGCGGAGAAATCGCTGAACGCCTCCAAGGCCCTGAGCGCGGTTGCCCAAGCCCAGGGGGACAGCCCCGACCTGGGGTCCATCGCGTCCAGCTACACGGCGACCCTTTCCGCCAACCCGTGGGGCAAGAGCATGAAGATCAACGTCTTCATCCAGGCGGCGCACCATTTCGGCGTCGCCAGCGGCGACATGGGAAAAGATTGGTACTACGTCTATCAGGAATGTCTCCTCGACGGCAGCGGCAAAGGCGGCCCGTATGAATATAAAAAAGCGGTAGTCGGGGCAGAACCTCCCCTTTTTTTCAAAGCGACTCTTCATGGAAAAGTGTATTATGTAATGGGGTCTGCTTTGCAGGTCGCTCAGGATTTCATTTCACAGTACGCCATAGCCGACGACCTCCTCCTCGGAGGCGCCTCCTCCGGGGCCGTCGTCCTTTCGGATTCCAAGCCGGAGGCGTATAACAACGTGACCACGGTTACCGTGGGCAGCAACTCCAGCGTCAACGAAGCCGCCGCGGCGGGCGGAGGCGGAACCGGGGCCCTGAGCAACGTACTGGCGGTCACCAATTTCATCAGGAACGCCGTCAAGCCGATGCTCCTCCACGGATATACACAAAGCAAATCCATGAGCTATCAGACTTATGACGTGACGGTGAAGCAATTCATCCAGAACAGCGTTTCCCCCCGGTGGCAGTACGATTTTAAGCTGCCGGGCCTGCTGGAGGACGCGGTGGAGCTTTCCCGCTCCGTTTACAAGCCGTGCCAGACGTGGATATGGGGCATCGACACCAAAGAGCGGGAGAAAATCAACAAATTCCGGCTGTCTTTGGACGTGACGGACCGTTCCAATATCTGGGAGGCTAAAGCCGTGGACGGAAACGGCGAGAACTCTCTTGTCGAACGCAGGGGCATAAGCTGGAAGGCGAACACCATCACCCAGGACATCAGCCTGCCGCAGCCGCCGCTCATGGGCTTCAGCACGAACACCGTGACCTACGGCAAACAGGCGGGGACGCCGAGAACGCCGGTGGAGATCCAGGCCGAGGGCGGCTGGACCGCGGACATTCCGACAGGATACAACTGGGACTGGTACACCGTCTCGCAAGCCAACGACAAACTCTACATAACCTTCAAGGAAAACACCACCGGGGCGACCCGGCAGGGAGTGGTCCGCGTCACCCGCGCGAACTCCACGGACGTCAACTACATCGTCGTCACCCAGGTGGCCACGGCGCTGGTGGATTAAAGAGAGAGAGTGAATTTATGAGAAAAATGATAAGAAAACTTTTATATGCGTTAGCGGTTCTCGCGCTCGCCGCTTCGGGAGCGTCCCACGCGGAGGCGGCTGCCGGGCTTCGGCCCGTCCCCCTCAACCCGGACTTTGTGCGTTACAGAGAGGGGACGCTGAAGACGGATTACCCGCCTTCCCCCATCGATTGGTCCTATGTGAAAAAGGCCCGCGCCGCCCGGAAGGACAATAAAATGACGCTCCGCGCGACCGGGGCGGACGTGGACATAGAACTGCCCGCGTCCTTCGACCTCTCGGCGCTGGGGCGCACGCCTCCCGTGGCCAATCAAAAAGGCTGGGGCACCTGCTGGGCCTTCGCGGCCATCGAGGTGATGGAGTCCAACCTCATCAACAAGGGCGCCTACGTGCCCCTTTCGGAGCTGCACCTGGCGTACTTCACGTACAGCTTCGACGAAAGAAACGGGCTGCCCGGATATTTCAGGAACGTCCTTTTGAGAAACGACGAAGAGCTTCACAACCCGATTTTCGACACCGGGGGATTGCCCGACAAGGTGGCCGCTATGCTGTCGCGCGGGACCGGGCCGGTTCTGGAGGCGGACGCGCCCTACCCCGACATGGGAGAGGGAGACCTCGGATGGGCGACGTACCTTCCCCCCGCGCCCTACGCTCCCGCGCGGTTCAGGCTCGGGTCCTTCCTGTGCCACGTCAGCGTGGAGGACGCCAAAAAGGCCCTTATGGACGAAAATTTCGGCGCTTTGTCCGCGAACTTTGACATTGACGGGTATCTCGGGGGCGCTCATTTTTATTCGACGGAGGGCCACTCCAATCACGAGGTGCTCCTCGTCGGGTGGGACGACGGGTATTCCAGGGAGAACTTCAGGTCCGGGGACGTGGTTCCCGCCGAGGATGGGGCGTGGAAAATTCAGAACAGCTGGGGGACGGAGTTCGATGGCGAGCCCGTGGGCGACAACGGGTACTTTTACATCTCCTATGAGGACACGACGTTTTGCGACGACGTCCCCGGCCCGTATTCCATCACCCTGGAGCCCCTGGAGAGCTGGGACGGCATCTATTTTCACGACGCCCTGGGGCACTGTCTGAACATCGAGGGAAACAACCTCAGCGAACATCTGGAGGCGGCGGTTTTCGAGGCCGTCCGGGACGAGGAGGTTGTGGCGGCGGGCTTCGTCACCGCCAACGAGGACATGACCTACGAGATACAAATCTACAGGGACATCCCCTCGGGCGAGGGGCCCGGCGCGGGCAAACCGGCCCTTGCCGCCCCTCAGATCGGCGCGGCTTATGAGATGGGCTACCGGGCCGTGAGGCTGAAGGAGCCCGTGCGGGTGAAAAAGGGCGAGCGCTTCGCCGTGGCGGTGAAGATCGCGACGCGGGACGGGTCGGAGGCGTACCTGCCGGCGGAGGCGATGATCCCCGGATACAGCGACGACGCCGCCGTCTCCCCCGGCCACAGCTATCTTTACTCCGACGTGGGGAACGGCCCCGAGTGGCTGGACACCTACCAGCTCGTGATGACCGACGCCTGGGACGAATACTCGCCCCGGAACTTCGACGTGAACGTCAAGGCGTTCACCGTGGCGGCGTCAGAGCAAAAGTCCAGCGGCGGGGGATGCAGCGCGGGCGCTTTCGGCCCCTTCATGTTCCTGACGGCTCTCGCGGCGTTCGCAGCGGGAAGGAAACGGTAAAAATTTCCGCGCTGGTTTATAAATTGACGTGAGGGCGGCCAAAAACCGCCCTCAATTTACATTACACCTGCTTACATTACGCCTGCACTTTATGATTTCAAATTGGCATTATATTGGATTCAGGTTTATTCTCGTTGATTAAGTCGGGCCTTTCCACGCAAAAATCAAGGAAAGTCTGCGCGACGGCGGAAAGCGACCGTTCTTTGCTGACGGCGAAAGACCTTCGGGTGGACATGGCTCGTCCGGTGAGAATGCGGCAGCACAAATCCTCCGTTTCCTGATCTTCCGTGCGGGGAGAAACGATGATGGCCACGGCCGTTCCACGTGCTGCCCACATCAGAGCGGAGCCGCGGGAAGAACTGACAGAGAGAAAGCTGGGATGAAAACCGGCCTCCATACAGGAATCGCTGATTTTTTGCCTGAAGCCTTTGGATACGCATAGAGGGACTCCTTCCAGCGCGGTGATATTTATCTCCTTCATATCGGGAGAAAACCAGGGGTTTTCCTTTCTATAAACCACCATCAGATGTTCTTCGAGAGAAATCGAGGCCTTCAGCATGGGTGGAATGAAAGAAGGCGTTCGAATCACTCCGATTTCGATGTTGCCAATTTTCAGAGATTCCACCAGTTCGTCGGAGTTGGCTTCGAAAATCTCAAATCGGATCTGGGGATACGCTTCGTGGAAATCCAGCAGGAGATTGCCCATGAAGGGATCCGGATAGGCCGGCGTCAGCCCCAGCCACAGTATTCCCTGGTGGCCGCTGATGCAGGTTTCGATTTCTTTTTTCACGGCGTCGTCCAGATAACAAATGTTTTTGGCTTTTTCATAAAAAATCTCTCCGGCGCTGGTCAGCTCCACCCTGCGCGCGCCGCGTTTCAGCAAAGCCGTCCCAAGCTCCTGTTCAAGCGCCTTGATCTGGATGCTCAAAGCGGGTTGCGCGATGCGGAGAATTTTGGCTCCCGCTGAAATGGAACCGGCTTCGACAACCTGCAAAAAATTTCGGTAGTGTTCGATGTTCATGAAAGGCGCCCTCTCTCTAAGGTATATGAAATAAAATATAGTTCGTATAAAAAATTGATATTTTTGATTATATTATGAGCATCATATAATAAAAAATCATCTTCCTAAATTTGTGCTTATTTTTGATTTTTGTCTGCGATTTTTGGGGATAATGTATTGTTATTGTTTTTTATGCTTCAAATGAAACATATTTTTTATGAAATATCGTGCTTAAATTAATTTTGTAAGAGACTTCCCGCTTAAAAATTCGTTATTTTTTATGGATGATGTTTTCGCGATACATGATCAGGGTTCACAGTTGAAAAGAGGTGATGACAGGTTGAAATCGTTTTGACCGGACTATGGGAAAAAAGAACGTAACGAAAAACAAAAAGGAGGAACATTGTGATGAGTAAAAAATTCTTTGTGCTGTCAGTTATAGTTTTCTGCCTGTTTACGGCAGTTTCGCCGGTTTCCGCCGCCGATCAGATTTTTATCAACATCGCGACGGGAGGAACGGGCGGAACTTATTATCCTCTGGGCGGCGCGTTCGCCGATATCTGGAACAATAACATCCCGGGCGTCAACGCCACCGTGCAGACGACCGGCGGTTCTGTCGCCAACATCAACCTGCTCAAAACCGGCGAAGTGGAAATGGCCATCGCTCAGAACGACGTTTGCTATTACGCCAAAGAAGGAATTGTTCTCTTCCCGAACGGTAAATTTCCTGACCTGAAGGGTGTGGCGTCCCTCTACTCGGAGCCGATTCAGCTGGTGACCCAGGCCTCTGCCAATATCAGCAGCGTGAAGGACCTGAAGGGCAAAAAAGTCGCCATCGGAGCGATCGGAAGCGGGTCTGAGGCTTGCGCGCGTCAGGTTCTCAAGGCGGCGGGCATCGACGCGGACAAGGACATCGACGCGAAGTTCCTCTCCTTCAACGAGGCCGCGACCGCGATGAAGGACCGTCAGATCGACGCCACGTTTGTTCTTGTGGGCGTTCCGACGGCGGCCATCGTTGACCTTGCCACCACGAATGAAATCAAGCTCACTCCGGTCGACGAGGACGTCATTGAAAATCTGTTCAAAAATTATTCCTACTATGTGAGGTTCACGATTCCGGCCAACACGTATCGCGGCCAGACAAAAGACATACAGTCCGTCGCCGTTCGCTCGATCATCGCCGTAAAGGCGGATTTCGACGCCGACCTGCTGTACAAAATGCTTGAGACCATGTACGCCAACAAACAGCGCATCATCAACTCCCACGCGGCCGGTAAATTCATCATTGAGGAGACGGCGCTGGAGGGAATGAGCATCGAGTTGCATCCGGGCGCGCAGAAATTCTTCAAGGACAAGGGTGTTATCAAATAGAACGATAACCGGACCAGATACACCCCCTGCGGGGTCATGCAATCCGACAGAGAGACGACAGGTATTTTACCGGGTTAATCCGCCAAGCCTTCAGACGCAAAGGAGAATGACATGATGTCCGACGACCTTCACGAAGAAAATATCCAACAGGACGCAGCGCTTTCCGCGAGCGAAGTCGACAATATTTTAAGAAAGTATGACAAAACTTTCAATATCAGGGCTTTCGCGGGTCCCTTTGCAAAAGTCGTCTCTGTTCTTCTTATCCTGTTTTCCGTATTTCAACTGGTCACATCCACGGTGATCACGCTCGACGCGATTCTGCTGAGGGCGTTACATCTCGGCTTTGGCTTATTTTTGATCTTTTTATTCTACCCCATGACCTCCAGGTGGCATGAAAAAATACATCCCCTCGACGTCGCTTTTTCCTTCATCGCTTTGTCCTGCAGCCTCTATCTTGTGATCAACTACAGAGCCATCGTCCTCCGCGCGGGTTTGATCAGCCAGACCGACCTGGTCGTGGGAGTCATTATGTTCATCCTGGTGCTGGAGGCCGTGCGTCGCGTTGTGGGTTGGCCGATGGTCATACTTTCTCTGATCTTCATGCTCTACGCTTTTTATGGAAGGCTCGTTCCCGGCAGGCTCGCTCACAGGGGCATCAGCTTCGGCGTCTTTATTCAGCATCAGTTTTTCTCCACGGAAGGGATATTGGGGCTGCCTATCGGCGTATCGTCCACTTTCATTTTTCTGTTCCTGCTCTTCGGCGCGTTTCTCGAAAAAACGGGAATGGGTGAATTTTTCATGGATTTGACCAACTCCATCGCCGGAAATAAGCCTGGCGGGCCGGCGAAGGTGGCCGTCCTGTCCAGCGCGCTGATGGGAACTCTCTCCGGCAGCTCCGTCGCAAACGTCGTCGGAACCGGCAGCTTCACCATCCCGATGATGAAACGTCTGGGATACCGCCCTGAATTTGCCGGCGCGGTCGAGGCTGCCGCTTCCACCGGCGGGCAGCTGATGCCTCCCATAATGGGCTCCGCCGCGTTCATCATGGCTGAGTTTACCAACACTCCGTACCTCAGAATTATCACCGCTGCGGCCATACCCGCCGTTCTGTATTACTTTGGAATCTGGGCCGGCGTTCACTACGAGGCGTTGAAACACGGTCTGCTCGGCCTTCCGAAAGAACAGCTGAAAAAGACGTCTGAAGTTCTCAAATCCCGCGGACACCTTCTTTTGCCCATTCTGGTCGTTCTGTATCTGCTGATAGACGGATTTTCCCCCGCTTATGCGGCTCTCGGCGCCATCGTGGCCGCGATCGTGTGTTCGATGTTCAAAAAAAGCACGCGCATGTCCCTTCGGGATTTTCTCAACGGACTTGAAAACGGCGCCAGAAGCGCGCTCTCGATTATTGCGCCCTGCGCCTGCGCCGGGATCATCATCGGCGTTGTGACGCAGACGGGTCTTGGGCTGAAGGTTGGCTCGACGCTGGTTGCCGTCGCCGGAGGAAATCTGATGCTCACGCTTATGTTCACCATGGTGACGTCGCTCATTCTCGGCATCGGCGTCCCCACGACGGCAAATTACGTCATCACGTCCGTGATCGCCGCCCCGGCTCTGCTCGCTTTGAACGTGCCGGTTCTCGCCGCTCATATGTTCGTCTTTTATTTCGGAATCATCGCGGATATCACGCCTCCCGTCTGCCTCGCGGCGGTCGCGGGGGCGGGCGTGGCGAAAGCGGAGCCCATGCGGACGGGAGTCAACGCCACCCGGCTCGCTATCGCGGCTTTTGTCGTCCCTTACATCTTCGTATACAGCCCGGAGCTGATCCTGATTCACCCGCACGTCCTGCATATTGTCTATGCCATAGTGACGGCGGTTATCGGCATGTTCCTGGTGGCATCCGGCCTGACCGGATATTTCGTAACAAACATGAATATCCTTGAACGTGTGATTTTTGTTGCGTCGGGTATCACTCTGCTGACTACTCCCTATCTGCTCAACTTCGCGGCCGGAGTGGTCGCCGCTGCCGCCGTATTCATCCAGTATCGGAAACGCTCGCGGGCAGAGTCGGCGGCATAACCAGACAGGGAGGCAGTCGTAAGGATAATGGAGACGGAAAAATCGATTTACCTGGACAGCGCATGCGCGGGAATTTATCCTGATGAGGTTTTGTCGTGCGCGGGGGATTTCGTGGAACTTATGCGTAATCGCCAGCTGCCGGGAAGCGAAAAGACAAATATCATGCGGTCGTACCTCGCGACATGCCGCGAGCGTGTCGCAAGGCTGATTAATTGCTCTCCGGACGAAATCGCGCTTGTGGAGAGCACGACTCACGGGCTGGGTATCGTATCTGAAATCGTCGAGCTGGCGCCTGAGGACAACGTGCTGATCTGTGACCTGGAATATCAGGCGTCCTACCTCTGTCTCAGGCCAAAACAAAGGAAAGTCGGCTTCGAAATACGCAGGGTGGAAAACGTCGGCGGGGAGATCACGGCGGAAATCTTCGGAAAATACATTGATCAGCATACAAAACTCATCGTGCTCGCTTCCGTCCAGGAGATCAACGGCTTTCGGGCCGATGTCCGAGAAATATCCGAGCTGGCCCATCGCAGCAACTGCCTCGTCGCGGTGGACGGGATACAGGAGGTCGGCGCGATGCGCGTCGACGTAAGGGAGACCGGCGCGGATTTTTATTGTACCGGCTCGAAGAAATGGATTTGTAATCCGTTCGGCATGGGATTTTTGTACGTCAGGCGGGAACTGGTCGAGAAACTGGAGCCGAGCTACGACACGTATTTCAACGTGGAGCTGCCCAGCGGTTATCAGAATTATGTCTCTTATCTGGAGAACCCCAGCAGAACCCCTTTCGACCCCTGTCCCAACGTGCGGACCGCGATGAAATTCGAGATAGGCGCTTACAAAAACTACATCGGCATTTTGGGTTTGACCCGGGCCATAGAGATACTGCTTGACATCGGGCTCGAAAAAATCGAAGAAAAAATCATTTCGCTGAATATTCGGCTCACGGAGGGCCTGAAGAAAATCGGCGTCGACACCTGCAGCTCGAAGAATCGGAAACACATGTCGTCCACCGTCAGCTTCAATCTCGGCTTAAAGGACGGAAAATCATCCCGTGAAAAAGAGCTGGTCGATTACCTGATCTCCAGAGGGCTGATCGTCTCCCTGCGCTGTGCCGTCGGGACCGGCGGCATCAGAGTTTCGATGCACCATTACACCACTGAAAACGACATCGATTCTCTGCTGTTCCACGTCGAAGAATTTTTAAGGATGAAAAGGCCGGAATAAACGGGATTAAGAATAAGCCTATATTGGCAATGGCTTTCAATACTGATTTGAGAACGAAGGCGATATAAATCATGCTTTCCACAGAAACGAGGGGTGTTTTCCCGATCTCTCCGACGCCCTTCCTGCCGGACGGAGCGATCGATTTTGCTTCGATCGCCAGGCTTTGCCGCTTTTATAAAAATGTCGGAGTGGCCGGCATAACGATTCTGGGGTTGCTCGGTGAAGCCACAAAACTGGACTGCGACGAAACGGACGCTGTGATTCGGGAGTTCGTCCAACACTCCGGCGGATTGGAAATCATTGTGGGAGCAAGCTCTCCCGGATTCGCCTCGATGAGACGCACCGCCTTGAACGCAATGGCGGCCGGCGCCGGCGGCGTTCAGATAGCGCCTCCTTCTCACCTGCGCAGCGACGCCCAGATTATCGAATATTTCGATTGCGTCGCCAGAACTCTGGGATCCGGCGTTCCTTTCGTGATTCAGGATTATCCCCTCGTTCATCAGGTCGTTTTTACGCCGAACGTCCTGCGGGAAATCGTCAACCGGAACGAATCCTGCGTGGCAATCAAAAACGAGGACTGGCCGGGGATGGATAAACTCAGAACGCTGAATCAGTTTAAGAGAGAAGGCTCCATGAGAAATATCCCGATTTTCGGCGGAAATGGCGGGCTTTCCCTGGACTGTGAATACGCCGCGGGGGCGTCGGGCGCCATGACGGGCTATCCTTTTCCCGAGTTCCTGGTGGAAGGTCTGAAGCTTGTGGAAAGTGGGAAAAGAAGCGAATTTCAGGATTTATACGACGCGCATCTGCCCTATTTGCGCTATGAGGGGCAGCCGAAAATTGGAATCGCCATACGTAAATATGTGCTGTGCAAACGGGGATTGATTGCCCATGCGGCGCAGCGCGAACCGGTGGCCGCGCTTTCAGCGGGAACGAAAGATGATGTGGATTTTCTGCTCGGACGCCTTATCAGAAAAACCGGTCTTCAACTTGAAGTAAGTTCATTTTAAAAAATGGAATCGAACGGGCTGAGGAAGTCATACACTCCCATCTTCGGTGGGGGATATGACCATTCATATAATAGAATGGAGGGGAAGAAATGAAGAAGTATGCGAAGTTTTTTGCGTTGACAGCGGCGGTTTTGCTCTTTTCGTGCGGCGGCGCTTTCGCCGCGGTGCAGATAAGGGTGGCGCACGCCGGCAGCACCGAGCACCAGTACCAGATTGCGCTGGAGCAGTTTAAAAAACTCGTGGAGGAGCGTTCCGGGAAGGAGATTACCGTCCAGATATTCCCGTCGGGTCAGCTGGGCAGCGAACGGGATGCCATCGAGGGCGTGCGCATGGGGACCATGGAAATGACGACGATCTCGGCGGGCGGCGCGTTGCCGAGTTTTGTCCCGGAGACGGCCATATTCGGACTTCCTTACGTGCTGCATACCCGCAAACAGGTGGCCGCCGTGTATTCCGGCCCGTTTGGGCAGAAAATGACGGAACTCGTCAACGCGAAGGGGTTCATCAATCTCGACTGGTGGGAGATGGGATTCAAGCATTTCACCAACAATACGCGTCCCATTAAGACGCCGGCCGACCTGAAGGGACTCAAGATCCGCGTAATGGAGTCCAAGGGATGGATGGAGCTCATCAAGCTGCTTGGCGGCATTCCTACGCCGATCGCGTTTGGGGAGCTTTACAGCTCGCTTCAGCAGAAGGTCGTGGACGGGGAGGAGAATCCGATCTCCACAATCTACTCCTCCAAATTTTACGAAGTGCAGAAGTATCTTTCGCTTGACGCTCACACCTACGAGCCCACTGCCGTTTTGGCCAATCCCAAATGGTTCAATGCCCTCAGCGCGGAGCATCAGAAGATCATAAAAGAAGCGGCGCTTGAGGCCGGAAAATTCCAGGTCGCGAAACTCGAACAGCTTGAGCAGGAGCGTCTCGAAGTCATCAAAAAAGCCGGCACCATCGTGGAAGAACATCCGGATATAGAGGCGTTTGTGGAGATAACGAAAGGGTTCGAAAAGAACCTCGACAACGTGCCGGCAGAACTTGTCGCGCTGCTCAGAAGCGAGGCCGCAAAGGCGCCGAAGTAAAATATCGTTGTTTGCAGGAGGCGGAGATCTGCCGGACTGTCGGCAGCCGCCTCATCTTTTTTATTTTTTTATTGAGGCCGACCTGGAAGATTTGGGGTGATTGTCAGTGGGGAAAATGGATCGTATCTTTGCCGTCATTGGCGGCGTTTGTCTTATCGTCATATTTGTCGTCTCGTTTGTGCAGGTTTTGCAGCGGTATGTTTTCGACATGTCGATCCCCTGGTCGACCGACGTCATCCGCATCTGCTTCATTTTTTCCGTTTTCTGCGGAAGCTGCGTCGGCATTATCCGGAAGGCTCATCTGAACATCGATGTGGCGCTCCAGTTCATTCCTGAGAAAAAGCGTTATATTTTCGGGGTCGTCTCCAACGTCATCATGTGCGTTTTTTTAATCGCCGTCCTGCGATACAGCATTCCGTTCATACTGGCCAATACCGATCAATATACGCCGTATCTGGAATTTCCCATGAGCTATGTATACGCGGTGTTTCCCGTAGTGTCGACGGTGATGATCGCCGCGCTGGCGATCGATACGTACAGGATGCTTTTTTTGAGGGACAAAGCGGTATCCTCCGGTGAAGGAGGGGCTGGGATATGATTTGGGTATTCGTCCTGTTCGGCATCTTTCTTATCGGTACGCCCATCGCTTTTTCGCTGGGCTTCACGACGCTGCTGGGGCTTTTGGGCGCCACCATCCCGATGGAGATTATTGTACAGCGGATGTTTACCGGCATCGATAACATCACGTTTATCGCGATTCCTCTTTTCATGCTGGCCGGCAACCTGATGGCGGCGGGGGGAATATCCCGCAGAATCACGAACTTCGCCCAGACGCTGGTGGGACACATGCCTGGCGGACTTGGCATGGTCGTCGTGCTTGCGTCCATGATCTTCGCGGCGGTCACCGGCTCCGCGATTGCCGCGACTGCAGCCATCGGAGGAATTTTGATGAGCGAACTGGTCAGTCAGAACTATTCAAGGGCATATGCGGCTTCGCTCGTCTCCGTATCCGGCTCCATAGGCCCGATCATCCCGCCCAGCATTCCTCTTGTGGTGTATGGCGTCATGGTCAGCTGCTCAATCGCGAAGCTCTTTATGGGCGGAGTGGTCCCCGGTCTTCTGATGGGTCTTCTGATCATGGTCACCAACTACATCATCAGTAAAAAGAGGGGCTATGTGGGAAAAGCGGGGAAAAGCACCTGGCGCGAGGTGGCAAAGGATTTTGGAGACGCGATTCTCGCGCTGATCATGCCGATCATCATCATCGGCGGTATCGTCTCAGGCGTTTTCACGCCTACCGAATCGGCCTCCGCAGCCGTCGCTTACGCAATTATCGTCGGCGGGCTGGTCTATCGGGAGCTGAGCTGGAAAAGCATGTGGAACGCCATGGTCGACGCGGCGATTCAGAACGGAATCATCCTGACGGTTTTGATGACGGCCAGCCTTTTCATCTGGTTTATGACGATTCAGATGATACCGCAGCAGGTGACGGCGTTGTTGCAGACGATCGTGCACACGGAGTGGGCGGCGTTGCTTTTGATGAATGTCGTTCTCCTGATCGCCGGCACGTTTATCGACACGATCAGCGCGATAACGATCTTTGTGCCGCTGTTTCTGCCGCTGGTGCAGGCGTATCATATCGACCTGATTCATTTCGGCGTTGTGGTCGCCGTCAACCTGACCATCGGCATGTGCACGCCGCCGCTTGGCGTTTGTCTCTTTGTCGCGGCCGGCATTGCGAAGATCACCCTGCGCGATATGCTTCGCGACCTTTGTTATATGCTGATCCCTATTTTGATTGTTCTCTTTCTGATTACCTACATTCCCGCTTTAGTCACGGGGCTTCCAAATTTGCTGGGCCTGTGACGCGGGTTTTTCTCAAAGGTCCCTGAAGATCTCTGAAGATCCTTTTTGTGTGCCACAATCCCTGCAGGAGTCATACAAAAAATATTATAGTTCGCATAAAAGATTAGTATTTTTATTATATAAAGATCTTACTATAATTTATGTCATATTTCTCTGATACCTGATGAACTGTTCCGGCGGGTAAATTTTTCACGAGGAGGACGCAACTTGGAGACGAAGGGAAAAAGCTTTCCTGAAATTGACAGGCGTTTGTGCAAAGCCTGCGGCGTTTGTGTCGAAATATGCCCTAAACGGGTTTTATCCAGGGACGCTGAGGGAAAACCTGTGATCGGTGCAGGGGAAAATTGTATTCGCTGCGGATTGTGCGAATTGCAGTGTCCTGATTTTGCTATTCGCCTCTACGAGGAAGGATAAAGGGGAAAATGGAAGATCGTTTTGCGATTATGACGGGAAACGAGGCCTGTGTGCGCGGCGCTGTCGTCGCGGGGATGAATTTTTTCGCCGGATACCCCATTACGCCGGCGACCGAAATCGCGGAAATCGCCTCTGCCCTCCTGCCCAAAAAAGATGGAAAGTTTATGCAGATGGAGGACGAGATTGCCTCGATCGCGGCTGTGATCGGCGCCTCGTTTGCGGGAGCGAAAGCGATGACGGCGACCAGCGGTCCGGGAATTTCTCTGATGCAGGAAAATCTGGGATTCGCCATTATCGCGGAAGTTCCCATCGTTATCGTCGACGTGATGCGTCAGGGACCCTGCCAGGGCGTTGCAACGGCTCCGGCCCAGGGAGATTTCATGCAGACGAAATGGGGAACCCACGGGGACCATCCCGTGATCGCTCTGGCCCCCGCGTCGGTGGGAGAGGTTTACGTCGAGACGATACGGGCTTTCAACCTCGCCGAAAAATACCGCACGCCGGTCCACATCCTTTCAGACGCGATGCTGGCCCACATGAGCGAGCGAGTTCGCATTCCGGAGGCGAAGGAGTACGAAATCGTCAACAGAAAGACTCCCACCTGCGCGAAAAACGATTATAAGCCCTATCAGGACGACGGAACGGGAGTTCCTCCCATGGCAAAATTCGGTGACGGTTACAAATGGTATGTGAGCGGCATCATTCACGATGAAACGGGTTTTCCGGTTACGAATGAACCGGAACAGATTGGACTTCAAATCAGGAGGCTGCTCTCCAAAGTTGAAAACAACCGCGGCGATATCGAGAAATACGAAGAGTACAGAACCGAGGATGCCGAAATCCTTCTCTCCGCCGTCGGCATGGTGTCCCGCTCCGCCAAAGCCGCCATCGACCAGGCCAGAAACGAGGGCATCAGGGTTGGTTTGCTGCGCCCCATAACGCTTTGGCCGTTCCCGGAACGTCGCCTTGCCGAACTGGCCGGGCAGGTCAGAACCATCGTCACATGCGAAATGAACGAAGGACAACTTTTTCACATGGTGAGAGAGTCCGCCGGCGGGACGAATGTAAGGCGCGTGACGCAGAATAACGGAAAAATCATCTCCGCGCAAAAGATTTTGACGACGATCAGGGAGCTTCAGACAAATGACTGAGCGTACTGAAAGAAAAGAACATATTTTCGACAAATATCTGCGTCAGGATAAACTGCCTCATATCTGGTGTCCCGGGTGCGGCAACGGGACGGTCGTCAACGCCCTGCTTCACGCGATCGATAAAACGGGGCTTGAGCAGGACAAAATCGTTCTGGTCGCCGGAATCGGATGCTCCAGCCGCGCCAACGGCTACATGAATTTCTGCGGCATGCACACCAACCACGGCCGGGCGCTGGCCTACGCCACCGGAGTTAAAATGCACAACCCGGAACTGAAGGTCATTGTCCTGACGGGAGACGGAGACTGCACGTCGATTGGGGGCAATCATTTCATTCATGCCTGCCGGAGAAACATTGACATCACCACCGTCGTTTTCAACAACGCCAACTATGGAATGACCGGCGGACAATATTCGCCGACCACCCCTGTGAACGCCAGAACCAAAACGTCCGTGTATGGAAATATCGAGCCCAATTTCGATATCTGCTCCCTTGCCGCGACATCCGGCGCAACCTATGTGGCGCGCTCGACCATCGCCAACGCGACCATGATGGTCAGTCAATTTGAAAAAGCCCTGAATCACAGGGGATTTTCCGTCGTCGAGGCCATCTGCGACTGCCCGACCCTTTTCGGACGCATCAACAAACTGGGCGACGCGGTGGCCATGCTGGCGGACAAAAAGACGCGTTTCATCACGGCTGCGCAGGCGAAAAACATGACCCCGGACGAGTTGAGCGGCAAAATCATTACAGGCGAGTTTGTGAACCGCACGAACCTGCCCGAGTACACGGAGCAGTACGACGTCCTCATCAAAAACGCGAAGGAAGAGGAATAAAAATGTCGAGGCATTATGAGATTCGATTCAGCGGATCGGGGGGCCAGGGCATGATGCTCCTTGGGGATATTTTCGCCGAAGCCGCCGGCAGTTACGAAAACATGGAAATCATCCTGACCAAATCCTACGGTCCGGAGTCGCGGGGCGGCGCGTGCCGGTCCGAACTCATTATCGACGACTCGCCCATCAACTATCCGGAAGCTCAGAGCTTGGACCTGCTCCTCGCCATGACGCAGCAGGCCTGCGACAAATATTGCGGAGACCTGGGCGCGAAGGGCATCCTGCTGGTGGATCCGGCGTTCGTCCGTTCTCTGCCGGAGGGAATTGAAAGGGTTTATTCCATTCCCATGACGGAAATCGCTCAAACAGTTACGGGCAGGGACATCACGGCAAACGTCGTCGCCATGGGGGCGATTGTCGCTTTGGGAGAATTTGTCGGGGCCGAATCCGTTCGTAAGGCCATCGCTCAGCGTTTTCCCCCTTCGCTGCACGAGGTCAATCAAAAGGCGTTCGACGCGGGCTTCGAGGCCGCGAAGGCCCTGCGGAAGCGATGAGACGGAGATGAGGCGCGCATGTCTTCCGGCCGCTGTAATCGAATGAAGGAGAAACTCATGTCCGCGGAAGACGCCGCGGCGCTGATCCACGACGGCATGACCGTGGCGACCAGCGGTTTTGCCGCGGCCGGGTACCCGAAGGCCATTCTGCACGCTTTGGCCGAACGGGGAAAAAGGGGCGACTCAATTCAGATCAACCTTCTGAACAGCTCGAATCTTGGAACCGAAATCGAATCGGAGTGCGTGGAGGCCGGCATCGTGAAAAGACTGACGCCGTTCCAGATGACGCCCGTATGTGCGGCGGCGGTCAACAAAGGCCGGATCGAATTTGTGGAGATGCCCCTCTCCCGCGTCGCCCCCGCGGTGAGAAACGGTTCTCTGGGAAAAATCGACGTGGCCGTTATCGAAGCGCTGCGCGTCACTTCCGGCGATGAGCTGATCCTGACCTCCGGAGTCGGGCTCAGTCCGCTCTTTGTCGATCATGCCGAACAGATTCTCATTGAGATCAACTCCACGCAGGCGAAGGAACTGGAGGGAATGCACGATATTTACCGGCCTGAAACCGGACCCGGAAAAGCGCCGATTCCCCTGCGCCGCGTGGGAGAGCGCATCGGCAGCTTCGGGTTGTCCTTCGACCCCCGGAAAGTCATCGGCGTCGTGGAAACGGAAAAGCCCGGCGTGGACGCAGCCTATAAAGAACCGGACGAGTCCGTCAAAAAACTTGCGGACAACCTTTTCAACTTTCTGGAGCTGGAGCGTCGCCGGCGGCGGTGGAAGAAGTTTCCCCCCATTCAGTCCGGAATCGGGAACATGGCCAACAGCCTGGTCAAATTGCTTCAAAAAACCGATTTCAGGGATCTGGAGTTTTTCTGCGGCCTTCTGCAGGAGGCCAACGTCGAGCTTCTGGCGAGCGGGCAGGCGATTTGCGCCTCCGGATGTTCCGTCCACACGACCAGGAAAGTCAGAGATATTTTCGCTTCCGATCCCCGGGGATACAGAGAACGAATCGTTCTGCGTCCCCTCGAAGTGAACAACTGTGCTGAAATTATCGACCGTATGCAAATTATTTCGATGAACAGCGCTGTGGAGGTCGATATTTACGGTAACGCCAACCTCAGCCACGCGATGGGAAGCCGGGTGGTGAACGGAACGGGCGGAGGAACCACGTTCGCCCATAACGCGGGCCTTTCCATAATGCTTCTGCCCTCCGCCGGAAAAAACGGCGACATCTCAAGAATCGTCCCGAAGGTGACGGTGCAGGACATCAGCGCGCATTATATCGACGTCCTCGTCACCGACGACGGAGTAGCCGACCTGCGGAGCAAAACGCCCGTGGAGCGCGCAGCCGCCGTCATCGAAAACTGCGCGAGCCCTGTCTATAAAGAAGAGCTTTTCCGTTATCTGAGGGAAAGCGTTGAACGCGTCGGAGGTCATGAACCTCAAATGCTGGAGAGCTGTTTCGAGTGGCACAGACGTTTCCGCGAAACGGGAAGCATGAAAAAAATATGAAAAAAGTATGAAAAAAGACAGAGAAACAAGCTGATTTCCAATACACTTATATATTGATTCTGCGAGGAGAAAAAATGAACGCTCTTGAGGGAATAAAAGTTCTCGATCTGACGCGGCTCCTGCCGGGGCCTTTCGCGACGATGTTCCTGGCGGACTTCGGAGCCGAGGTCATTAAAGTGGAGCAGCCCGGCGAAGGAGACTATGCCCGGGGTTACGAGCCCATGCGCGGCGACAGGGGATACCGCTTTCTTATCATCAACAGAAACAAGAAAAGTCTGACGCTTGATTTGAAAAAACCGGAAGGAAAAGAGATTTTTCGCAAACTGGCCCGAAACGCCGACGTCGTGATCGAGAGCTTCCGCCCGGGCGTTATGAAAAAACTGGGACTGGACTACGAGGCGCTGTCTGAGCTCAATCCGAGGCTCGTGTTCTGTTCGCTGAGCGGTTACGGACAGACGGGGCCTTACCGGATGGAGGCGGGGCACGACCTGAACTACGTCGGCTCCGCCGGCATTCCTTCCCTGACGGGAAAACCCACCGGCGATCCGGTCATTCCGGGAATACAGATCGCCGACCTCGCGGGCGGTCTCATGGCCGTCATCGGGATTCTTGTGGCCCTTCAGGGGCGCGGCGTCACCGGTCGGGGTCAGCAGGTGGACGCGTCTCTTTTTTCGGCGGCGATCGCCATGCTGCCCGCGGATGCCAGCGTTCTTTTCGGAGGGGGAGGGATTCCCACGCGAGGCGAAGGCCGTTTGACCGGCGGCTGGCCTCACTATAACATTTATCGCACAAAAGACGGCCGGTACCTCGCCTGCGGAGCTCTTGAAAAGAAATTCTGGAAGAACCTCTGCGGCGTCCTTGGCCGGGAAGACCTTTCGGACGCCATCGACGACAAAAAAAATTTTCCGGCGCTCAAAAATCTGCTGGAATCGACGTTCAGGGAACATACGCTGAATGAATGGCTCCAAAAGCTCGAGGGACGCGAGACCTGCATAACGCCAATCAAAAACCTGGATGAGGTTTTCGAAGATCCGCATGTTGTCGAAAATGAGCTGGTCGTGGACGTGGAAGACGCCGAGCTGGGACGCTACCGGCAGTTGGGCCAGCCCATAAAGCTATCTGAAACGCCGGGCCGCCTTGAGACGACGGCCCCCAAACTCGGCGAACACAACGAGAAAATTCTGACGGAATTGGGTTACACAAAGGAAGAAATCGCGTCCTTTTCTCGAAACGGCATTATTTGACGGTGGAAGGAGAAAATCTGTTATGGAGAACGACGTGCATATTCTTGAAAAAGCCAGGCAGGAATGGCAGGAGGGGCCGCTGGCCAAAGCTCTGGCCAAAACGCCTGAACGGGAAAATCTTCAGGACGGGAGAATTTATACGCCGTTGGACGTCGATACGTCTTACGAGGGTTATGTGAAGAAGATCGGGTTTCCTGGTCAGTATCCGATGACCCGCGGAGGCCAGGCCACCATGTACAGGGGACGGTTCTGGACCATGCGCAGTTATTCGGGATTCGCGACCGCCAAAGAAACGAACGAGCGTTTCCGTTATTTGCTGAAGCAGGGGGTGACGGGCCTTTCCGTCGCGTTCGATATGCCGACGCAAATCGGTTACGATTCCGATCACCCTTTCAGCGACGGGGAGGTCGGCAAAGTCGGAGTGGCCATCGACTCTCTGGAGGACATGGAAGCTCTGTTCGAGGGCATCCCTCTCGATAAGGTCAGCACGTCGATGACCATCAACTCGCCGGCGGCGGTGATGCTGGCCATGTATCAGGCAGTGGGAGAAAAACAGGGCGTCGCCCCGGATAAGCTCAGGGGCACCACGCAGAATGACGTCCTCAAGGAATATATCGCGCGAGGCACCTACATTTATCCCCCGCGCCCTTCGATGCGCCTGACCGCCAATATTTTTGAGTACTGCAAAAACGTCATCCCGAACTGGAACACCATAAGCCTCGGCGCGTACCACATCCGCGAGGCCGGCGCGACCCCGACGCAGGAGATCGCTTTTGCCTTCGCCAACGCCATTGAATACATCCAGACCGCCATCGACGCCGGACTGGACATCGACGACTTCGCGGGGCGTATTTCATGGATCTTCACGGCAGACATCCGGCTGCTGGAGGAAGTGGCGAAATTTCGCGCCGCGAGAAGGCTTTGGGCAAAAATTCTCAGGGAGCGGTTCGGGGCGAAAAAGCCGTCTTCCTGGATGCTGCGCGTTCATGTACATACATCCGGGAGCGTTTTAACCGCCCAGCAGCCCCTCAACAACGTGATTCGCGTTTCGTTGCAGGCCTTGGGCGCGGTCATGGGCGGGACGAATTCAATGGCGACCTGCGCGTTCGACGAGGCGCTTTCGATTCCCACGGAAGAGTCCGCGACGCTGGCCGTTCGAACCCAGCAAATCATCGCTTACGAAAGCGGGGCGGCGGACGTGGTCGATCCCCTTGCCGGCTCCTATTACATTGAAAACATGACGGACCGGTTCGAGAGCGACGCCGAATCCCTGATTCAAAAAATTATCGATATGGGCGGAGCGGTGGCGGCCATCGAACGCGGATGGATGCAGAACGAAATTTCGAAGAGCGCCTATGTTCAGCAAATGGCTGTCGAGGACGGAAAGAAGACGGTTATCGGGGTGAATAAATTCACCGGCAACGACCGGGCCGATGTGGATTTGACTTCGGTGGATCCCGTCGTACAGGAGATTCAGATCGAAAAGAAGAAGGCCCTGATGAACCGCCGGGATAACGTGGAATGTCAGGCGGCCCTCGAAGCCCTTTCCGCGGCCTGCCGGGACGAAAAAGTCAACCTCATGCCGTTCATTCTGCGGGCGGTGAAATCATACGCCACACTGGGCGAAATCTGTGACAGCATGCGAAAAATCTTCGGCGAGTATGAAGCGGTCAAAACCATTTGAGTAAATTTATCTGAAAAGCGAACCTGAGAGGTGTAAAAATGTCGGAAGACAAAATTCGAATTTTAGTTGCAAAACCGGGGCTGGACGGACATGACCGCGGCGCGAAAATTATCGCCAAGGCCATGAGCGACGCGGGGTTCGAGGTTATCTACACGGGCCTTCGTCAGACACCCGAGCAAATCGCGGCCGCTGCCACGGCGGAAGACGTGGACGTGGTCGCCATGAGCATTCTCTCCGGCGCGCACAACACTCTCTTCCCCCGCGTTGTGCAGTGTCTCAGAGAGCGGGAAGGACAGGATATTCTCGTCATCGGAGGCGGCGTCATTCCCGATAAGGACATTCCGTTCCTGAAGGAAAACGGCATCGCCGAAGTTTTTACTCCGGGAACGCCAAGCCGGGAAGCGGTGGCCTGGGTGAAGAAAGCCGTGGAACAGAAGCGGCTTCAGCAATAAAAATGAATGGACGAAAGGCCGACGGCCCGGGTCTGGAAAAACTTTTGAAAGACGCCTTTTCCGCGAATCGCAGGGCGGTTTCGAAGTTGATAACGCTTGCGGAGAACGACCCTGAAATGTGCCTTGAGATATCGAGGCGAGTTTACGCGAAGACGGGTCGCGCCTGGCTGATAGGGATCACGGGGCCTCCGGGCTCCGGTAAAAGTACCCTGACCGATAAATTGGCCAAATTATTGAGAAAAGACGGCCAAAAAATCGGCATCGTCGCCGTGGATCCCAGCAGCCCCTTTTCCGGGGGCGCCATTCTGGGAGACCGGATTCGGATGAACGACCTGACTCTGGACGAGAACGTCTTTATTCGCAGCATGGCCACAAGGGGCCACCTTGGAGGACTTTCAGAATCCGTCCTGAGCGCGATCCGGATCTTCGATGCCTGCGGGTGCGCCTTCATCCTTATAGAAACCGTCGGAGTGGGGCAGTCGGAGGTGGAAATCGCGCGAATCGCCGACACCACCCTGGTGGTTTCGGTCCCTGGCCTGGGGGATGACGTTCAGACCCTGAAAGCGGGAATTCTCGAAATTGCTGACGTCCTGGTCGTCAACAAAGCCGACCGGGAGGGTGCGGAGGAGTTCGCGAACATGCTGAGAGCCGCGCAGTTACTGAGCGGAGAGTCCGGAAGCGAAACCTGGAAGACGCCCGTTGTCCTGACCTCCGCTCTTCAGAGCGAGGGCGTGGTCGAATTGATGGAAACCATTCTGAAGCACCGGGAAGCGGTAAATACCTCGAAAACTTTTGAAGAATTGCGAAGAAAACGCCTCCGCGAGGAGATATTGCTTCTGCTGCGTTACGAAACGTCGAAGCTGATAGACGGGCTGTTTTCGCTGGAACGGGACTTGGACGAGCGCCTGCCGGATATGTACAACCGGACCGTCAATCCATTCGACTGGGTTCAAATGAAAGTCGAGCGGATAAAAACCGCTTATGATCGTAAGTCGTGAACCTGAAATCTGTGGAAATCCGTATATGAAAGAGGGTACGCCGAGAAATGAAAAGTGAACGCGTTCTGCGCATGACTCCTTCCGCGACCATGGAAATCAACAGCACGGTGGCGCGTCTCAGAGCCGAGGGCAGGAATATTATTGGTTTCAATGTAGGCGAGCCGGATTTTAACACGCCCCGTTTCATCATTGACGCCTGCGCGGAAGCCATGCTGAAGGGAGAAACGAAATACACGGCGGTGGACGGTATCCTGCCTCTCCGTAAAGCCATCAGCGAGAAACTCGAAACGGAAAACGGCGTTTTTTACGCGCCCGACGAAATCGTCGTCTCCACCGGTGCCAAGCAGGCGCTGAACAATGCCGTTTTGTCCATCTGCAACCCCGGCGATGAGGTCATAATTCCAAAGCCCTGCTGGGTCAGTTACGTCGAAATCGTAAAACTGGCCGATGCCGCGCCGGTTCTCGTCGAAACGGACGCCGATTTTCAGCTTGACAACGAGGCCATTCGACGGGTTTTGTCTCCCCGAACCAGGGCCGTGATCATCAACACTCCCAACAATCCGTCAGGAGCGGTGTACGGCGAAGCGGCCCTGAGAGAACTGGGAGAAATGGCTGTGGAGCACGATTTTTACGTCATTTCCGATGAAGTCTATGAAAAACTCATTTATGGACAGAGCAGACACGTCAGCATCGCTTCTTTATCGAAGGACATTCGGGAACATACGATTACCGTCAACGGTTTTTCCAAAGCCTACGCGATGACAGGCTGGCGCATAGGATACAGCGCGTCGCCCTCCGATGTGGCGGCTTCCATTCGTTCCCTGCAGGGGCATACGACCTCAAACAGCACATCTTTCGTGCAATGGGCCGCGCTGGCGGCGCTGAAGGGCTCTCAGCAGTCCATCGAAGAAATGAAATCCGAGTTTGCCCAAAGACGGCTGTACATGGCAGAGCGTCTCAGGGCGTTGCCTGGCGTCGCCTGCGCGAACTCGGAGGGCGCTTTTTACCTCATGCCGGACGTCAGTTCCTATTACGGCAAAAAAACGCCCGACGGCGGGCGAATCGAGAATTCCGTCGATTTTTGCAAATACCTGCTGGAAGAGGCGCTTGTTTCCGTTGTGCCCGGCGTGGCCTTCGAGGCTCCGGACAACGTGAGAATTTCCTACTCGAATTCCATGAAAAATTTGGAGGAGGGCATGAGGAGAATCGAGGGAGCTTTGGCAAAACTGGCGTAATAAACGCAAAAGCTCCAGGAATCGTGTCCTGCCTGAAAGAGGGTGTATGTTATGGCAAATTATGCTGAAATGTCTCCAAAAGACCTCCGTCGGCTTATCCGGGAACAAAAAATCACCGGGGAAACTTCGGGGATGTGCTCCGGTTTTGTGCAGGCCAATCTGGTTATTTTAGCTCAAAAGTACGCGGAAGATTTTAGAAAATTCGCGGAGCGCAACCCCAAACCCTGCCCAATCCTGGAAATCACGGAGCCGGGGGATCCTTTTCTGAAAAAAATCGCGGATCATGCCGACATTCGCACGGATATTCCCCGTTACAGGGTTTTTCGAAATGGCGTCCTCGTTGACGAGCCTTATGACATTACAGGCTGCTGGCAAAATGACTTTGTCTGCTTTCTGATCGGGTGCAGCTTCTCGTTTGAAAACGCTCTGACGAAAGCGGGCATTGAAATCCGCAACATCGTCGACGGTCACATGGTTTCCGTGTACAAAACCTGTATACCCTGCGCCCCGGCGGGTATTTTCAAGGGCCCCGTCGTCGCGACCATGCGTCCCGTGCCGGAGAGTAAGGTGGACCTGGCTTACGAGGTTACGGGCAGACTGCCGCACGTTCATGGGATGCCTCTCTATCATGGAGACCCTTCCAAACTCGGTGTAGACCTGAATAAGCCGGACTGGGGAGTTCCAACCCGCTTCAACGAAGGGGAGGTTCCCGTTTTCTGGGCCTGCGGTGTGACGCCTCAGGCGGCGATAGAGAACGCCAAACCCGACCTGGTGATCACGCATACCCCCGCCTGTATGCTGGTTGCGGACATAAAAGATGAGGAACTGGAAGAAAAACTGTTTGGCTGTAAAGAAGCCGTTTATAAAAAAGGAAGTGAGCACAATGCATAAGATCGATCTGAACAGTGACCTTGGAGAAAGTTTCGGCGCTTATAAACTGGGAATGGATTCCGAAATCATTAAACACGTCTCTTCCGTCAACATGGCCTGCGGATGGCACGCGGGGGATCCCATCATTATGGAGAATACGGTGAAAATGTGCGCCAAAGCGGGCGTCGCGGTGGGCGCGCATCCCTCCTATCCCGACCTGATGGGCTTTGGACGGCGGCATATGGAGCTGTCCTTTGAGGAAGCGAAGGCCTGCGTGAAGTACCAGTTGGGAGCGTTAATGGCCTTCGCCGCCTCCAGCGGAGTGAAGGTAGAGCACCTGAAAGCCCATGGCGCCATGGGAAACGACTCCAACAAGGACGAAATTCTGGCGCGCGCTATTTGCGAAGCGGTGGCGGAAGTGGACAAAAACATTATTCTTTTGAGTTTCGTGAATGGAGCGGTTATCAGAAAAGCGCAGGAAATGGGCCTGCGTTTCGCGAACGAGGTGTTTGCGGACCGCGCTTATCGGGACGACTGCACCCTTGTACCGCGCAGCCAGCCGGGCGCCATGATCCACGACGCTGAATTCGCCGCGAAACGCATCATCCGCATGATCAAAGAGGGGAAGGTCGAAACCATCACCGGCAAGGTGGTGGACGTTTCCGTTCATTCGGTGTGCGTACATGGAGATACGCCCACGGCCGTCGAAATCGTTAAAAATCTCAGAAGCGCGTTGACGGCGGAGGGTGTTCAGGTGGCAAAACTGAACGACTTTGTCGCGTGAACAGAGATACGGTGATGAACGCAGCTTTTTTGCCGGTTGGCGACACTGCGGTGTCCGTACAGGTCGGAGATGAAATCAGTTTAGCCGTCAGCCGCAGGGTTTACGCTTTGAAACAATGCCTTGAGGACAATCCCGTCGAGGGGATTGCCGAGACGGTGCCCACCTACCGGGCGCTTATGATAAATTATCGCCCTGATGTCATTCGGTATGGCGCTTTGCTGGAGGCTTGCAAAAAACGTTTTGAAAATTTGGATCTCGATTATTCTTTTAGCTTATCGAAGGAAGAAATCTGTGAAATTCCCGTTCTTTACGGAGGTGAGTTTGGAGTCGACCTTGATGAAGTTGCCGTTTACCACAAAAAAACTCCGCAGGAAATTATCGATATCCATACCGCTCACGATAATTTCAACTACATGATGGGATTCACGCCCGGCATGGGGTACCTGGGGTCCGACAACGGGCTGACCATTCCCCGCAGACAGTCTCCGCGTCTTAAGGTCGAGGGAGGCGCCGTCATTATTTGGGCAAATCAGTCGATCGTTTTCCCCATCACAGCTCCAACGGGCTGGAACGTCATCGGAAAGACGCCGGTGAGGATTTTTGACATGAGGGAAGAAAATCCCTTTTTGTTTAAAGCCGGCATGTGGGTTCGTTTCCGGTCCGTCGATCAGGCCGGGTTCGATAAAATTGCCGAACAGGTGGAAGCGGGAGTTTACCGGTGTCGCTTTGAAAACAGGGAGGTGCGGCCATGAGCCTCGTCGTTGAGAAAGGAGGAGCCCTGACGACCATTCAGGACGCCGGACGAACGGGCTGGCAGCAGTTTGGAGTCCCTGTCGCCGGCGCAATGGATTTGCGATCTCTGAGGCTCGCGAACCTGCTTGTGGACAACGACGAAAACGAGGCCGCGCTGGAAGCGACGCTCGTCGGCCCCGTTCTCCGCTTCGAGGAGGACAACGTTTTCGCTGTAACGGGAGCGGATTTGAATCCATGCCTCAACGGAATTCCCATCTGTCGTTACTCCGCGACGGCCGCCAAAAAAGGAGACGTTCTCTCCATGGACGTTTCTAAAAGTGGCTGCCGCGCTTATATCGCTTTTGCCGGAGGCCTGAACGTCCCGCTCGTAATGGGAAGCAAATCGACCTATCTGCGAGGCGGTTTTGGGGGGTATCAGGGACGGAAACTGCAAACGGGGGATGCGCTGAACTTTACCGCGCCGAAAAAATCATTGCCCGGAATGGACCTGCGCAGTCTGACGCCGGAAATATTTCCCGGGGGAGAGGTCGTTTTGCGGGTCGTGCGCGGGCCTCAGAGTGACGCCTTTACGAAGAAAGGGTACGAAACTTTTTTTTCCGCCTCTTACGCCGTCACCAACGAGTACGACCGCATGGGAGCGCGTCTGCAGGGGGCCGTCGTCGAGCACGTCAAAGACGGCAACATCATTTCCGACGGAATCGTCATGGGATCGGTTCAGGTTCCGTCCAACGGTCAGCCAATCATCATGCTGGCTGACAGGCAGACGACGGGTGGTTACGCAAAAATTGCGACGGTCATATCCGTCGATATTCCCCTGCTCGCGCAAAGTCAGCCGGGAACCGTCATTCGCTTTCAGGAAATCGGCGTTGACGAGGCCCAGGAGCTCTGGCTCGCGGACTGTCGTTACCGGGAGACCTGCCGTCTTCAATTCCAGCTTCCATTCCAGCTTCAATTCCAGTCAGACGGGGCTTTTCTCATGGACAGGCTCTGTGAAGAACTGGAGGAAAAGAGGAAAACCGCGGTTCGGGGGGGCGGAGAAAAAGCCGTTGCGAAACAGCATGAGAAGGGCAAATTGACCGCCAGAGAGCGCATCGAACGAATTGTGGATCCGGGAAGTTTTGTGGAACTCGATGAATTTGTCGTTCACCGCTGTACGAACTTCGGCATGGAAAAACAGTCTTATTTGGGAGACGGGGTGGTGACGGGGTACGGAACTGTCGACGGAAGAATTGTGTACCTGTTCAGTCAGGACTTTACCGTTGTCGGAGGTTCTCTGGGAGAGATGCACTCCAAAAAAATCTGCAAGATCCTGGACCTCGCGATGACGAACGGCGCGCCGTGTATCGGGATCAACGACTCGGGCGGCGCCCGCATTCAGGAAGCTGTCGACGCGCTCTCCGGTTATGGTCAGATATTCTATCGCAACGTCAGGGCCTCCGGCGTCATTCCCCAGTTTTCGATCATCGCCGGCCCCTGCGCGGGGGGCGCCGTTTACAGTCCCGCGCTCACCGATTTCGTGTTCATGGTGGATCAGGTTGGGATTATGCACATCACCGGCCCGCAGGTCATCAAATCGGTGACGGGGGAGGACGTTACGTCGGAACAGATCGGGGGAGCCCGGGCGCACAATCAAACCTCCGGCGTGGCGCATTTTTTCGCCAAAAATGAAGACGAGTGCTATGAACAGGTGCGCAAAACTCTCTCCTTTCTTCCGAACAACAACATGGAAGATCCGCCCTTCCGGGAAACGGCAGACACCCCCGACCGCATGGACGTCTCTTTGCGGAAGATTGTTCCGGTTCAGTCGAATAAATCCTATGACGTTCGGGACGTCATTCGCAGAGTCGTCGACGATGGAGGTTTCTTCGAGATTCAGGAGATGTTCGCGCAAAACATCGTCATCGGATTTGCCCGCGTCGGAGGCAGAAGTGTGGGCATTATCGCCAACCAGCCCAAAGTCATGGCCGGGTGCCTCGATATCGACGCCTCCACCAAAGCCGCTCGCCATATCCGTCTCTGCGACGCTTACAACATCCCGATCCTCACCTTTCAGGACGTACCGGGCTATCTTCCCGGTCTGAAGCAGGAAATGGGCGGGATCATCAAACACGGGGCGAAGCTTCTTTACGCCTACAGCGAGGCGACCGTCCCCAAAATTTGCGTTGTCCTGCGAAAAGCTTATGGAGGTTCCTACATCGGAATGTGCGCCAAAGACCTTGGCGCAGATGTGGTGCTGGCCTGGCCGGGCGCGGAAATTGCCGTCATGGGTGCGGAAGGGGCGGCAAACATCATCTTTCGCAAAGAGATTGAGGCTTCGGCGGATAAAGAAGCGCTGCGCCTCGAAAAAATCGAGGAATATCGCAAGGCCTTCGCAAACCCGTACGCCGCGGCGGGAAGAGGGTTTGTCGAGCGGGTTATTCTGCCGGAGGAAACGCGTCCCGCAGTGTATCAGGCGTTGCTCATGACCACAAACAAACGGGAGTTTCCTCCGGTGCGCAAGCATGGACTGATGCCCTGCTGATGCCGGCGAACAGACGGATGGATACGATACTTTGTGACAGGTGATTCCGGGAACGTCAGTTCTTTTTTTCTGCGAGGAGGTTTTCCAGCCGCTCCCGTATCGTCTCGTACTCCAGGGCGTTGAGCTGTTCCCTCAGCCACTGAATCAGCTCGTTTCCCGTCTCGTATTCGTAACGCTCCAGTTCCGTGAGAATTTCTTCCATCAGCAAAGATTTGTAATGTTTGCAGGCCTCCAGCAGCTCTGTCAGAAGAGCGCTGTCCGGGCCTGCCACCCGTTCCCTTCCCCTCGTGCTTTCCGATGATATGCCGGCAAGGAGTTCTTCCAGTCTGGAAAGCAGGTCCTTCACCGTGGCCACAAAGGACACGTTCCCCGCCCGCACCATTTCGAAATGTCCCGCCCGGGCCGCCTGCTCCAGCGACTCCGCCCTCCGGCCTGTGGCGTCGGCCCGTATGCCGTAGCTGGCGCCCTTCAGTCCGTGTACCGTAATCACGTAGTCTTCGAGATTTTCTCTGCTCACCTGGAGCATCTGTTCCAACAGGTCGGGGGTGTGGGTCGCGTAGGACCGTAAAACGTCCAGATAGGCTTCCTCGCCGTTGCAGCATTCGATGCCCGCCACCAGGTCCACGCCCTCCAGGATTTTTCCCTTCAACAGCTCCTGACGCGGAAGCAGGGGTTTCGCGTTTTCCCGGTCTTTTTCCGTGTGTTCCATCAATTGCAGCGCCGTCCGGTCCGGTTTGGGAATCCACTGCCGGAGAACCGCGTCAAGCTGCATAATATCTATGGGCTTCGAGATAAAACCGTTAAATCCGTTTGCCAGGAACATTTCGCGATTTCCGGCGAGCGCGTTCGCCGTCAGGGCCACCACCGGCAGATTTTTGGCGTAGTCCGTTTCCATTTCACGGATGATTCGGGTCGCCTCGATGCCGTCCATTCCCGGCATCATGTGGTCCATGAACACGATGTCGTATTTCGGCTTTTCCTGCCGAATTTTCTCCAGAGCCTCCTCTCCGCTTTCAGCGCAGTCGATGGTGAGGCCGTAGGGGAGCATGAGGCCCTTCGCCACGTCCAGATTGATGGGCACGTCGTCCACGATCAGAACCTTGCCCCAGGGCATGTAGGTGCGAATGAGATTTTTGCTTCGAGAGCGCCTTGTCTCAATAAAGTGAAATTCTTTCAGTTTTTTCACGGTTTCTTCGCCGATGGGCGTCTCGTCGGACACGACCTGGGGAATCTCGACTTTGAAGCTGCTGCCCTTCTGGTATTCACTTTCCACCGAGATCGTCCCGCCCATGATGTCCACAAGGTTCTTCGTAATGGAAAGGCCCAGCCCCGTTCCCTCGATGTGGCGGTTCGCCTGGGTGGTAATCTGGGTGTACCTTGAAAAGAGCCTGCCCATGTCCTCCCTGCGGATACCGTGTCCCGTATCGGTCACCTCGAAAATCAGCCAGGCGGTTTTCGATCGATACTCCCAGTCGATCCGGAAGGTCACTTTTCCCGCGTCCGTGTATTTGATGGCGTTGGAGAGAAGGTTATTTAAAATTTGCTTTATTCGCAGTTCATCTCCGCAGAAGAAGGAGGGGAGGGTTTCGTTCAGAAAAAGTTCGAAGGTGATGTTTTTGGAGCCGATGCGAACCATGTTGAGCTGGACCGTATCGTTGATCATGGCTGCGATGTCGTAACGGGCCGGCAGCAGCTCGAAGCTCCCCGACTCGATTTTCGAAATGTCCAGAATATCGTTGACGATACTCAGAAGGTTCGACCCCGAGTTGTAAATTTTTTCCAGGTTTTCGTGGGTTTTCTTCGGCAGCGTGTTGCGCAGTTCCATCTCGGAAAGGCCGATGATGGCGTTCAGGGGCGTGCGAATCTCGTGACTGATCGTGGCGAGGAAGGCGCTTTTTGCCTGAGAGGCCGCCTCGGACTGACGGGCCTGCAGAACGTCGGTGAGGTCGTGGAACAGCGCCATGGAGCCCGTGATGCGGCCTTTGCCGTCCAGCATGGGAGTGAAATGAATGGTGTAGGTGTGGGGATTTCCCCTTCTGCTGAAATCGATGGTCCACTCCAGATAGGCGCTGGTCCGCTCTTTCTTCGATTTAACGAAAATATCGGCGAGGCGTCGGGCTTCTCCCGCTTCCATCAGGGAGCTGAACACCTCGAAAAATTTTCTGCCTCCGATCAATCCAAAGTTTCGGATTTGAGCGCTTTTCAGAAAAGTATCCGTGGAGTAAAGAAATCGGTCCTCCTGATCGAACAGAAGGATGATGTCGGGGCTGTTTTCCAGTATCAGGTCCAAAAAAATTTCACGATGGGATCTTTCCGCCGACAGCACGGCGCTCAGGGCCATACTGCCGACGGTGGTGGATTGAACCCTTTCCGCCAGTTCCAGCATCGTCCTCAGGCGTCGGGCCAGCTTTGCGTTTTCTCCGCGCAGCCGTTCCGTTTCTTCTTTTAACTGCCGATACTCTTCGGGTGTTGGAATCTCATCAAACAAAAAATTCGCCGCCTTCTGTCCCGCCGTCGTTCTGACTGTGTGACAGTGTCTTCCGTTTGAGTTATTTTACTCCAAAGTCATATAAATCTGGAGATGTTTTCAAAACGCGCAGGTCGTCAGAGCCAGGTTGTGAAAACGATTCACCAGACGCCCGTCGGAGTCCCGTACCGGACAGATTTCCCCTCCCGTGTAGGCGAACAGGAAGGGATTCTCCCCCAGACCGGAGCGAAAAAGATCGAGTTCCGCTCTGTTTTTCCATTTCAGGGCGAAATTTCTGACCACGCAGGACCCCACCAGCAAAAAATCGCGCCTTTCGTTCAGAGTCGTTTCCACCAGCCTCTCCGCCGACTCCAGAACGTCATCGGCGTCGATGGTCCCGATTCCAATGGTGGAGTTGACCGGGGCCGTGCCTCCCAGAACGGCATATCCCTCCGGCGTCTGTCCATAGATGGCGTATACGGCCGGGGGGGTCCCGTCGTTGCAGTCCACGATCAGGGGAATGGTTTGGGTTCCCGAGATTTTGCCCTCTCTCACGAGGCCCAGGGACTTCATGTATTCGATGACGGCTATGCCGTTGACTTCTTTCAGAATGTTGGCCTCGGACGCGGTGACGATGGCCTTGCGCTTCATGATTTTGTTTTCGGGAATTGAGGAGACTCTGAACCTGGGTTTGATGTTCCCCGACACAAGGACCATGGCGAAGGAATCCTCCCGAACCTGGTCGTTGTAGATAACGAGAGGTTTTCTGAAGAAAGCTGTAAAATCGGAAGGAAGCATGCCGAATATCGGAATATTTCCCGAAATTGCGTCCAAATGTTTCACCAGCAGATCCAGAGGGACTTTCCCCTTGAGTACCGGAACGAAGGAGAGCATCAGCGCGGCCTTTTCCGGTAAAGGGCCGGCGACTCTGTCGTAGAGGTCCCGCAGCCCTTTTTCGTATCCTCCCTCCAGAGAGTCCGAGAGCCCGGCGGAAAAGGAAACGTCGTCACTGGTCAGGACCGCCAGGGAAAGAACCAGCTGCCCGCCTCCCCCAGGGGTGGCGCTGCCCAGGGTGTTGACGCCCACGAGGTCAAAGGGCAGACGCGCGGCAAGAGCACTGACAAGCCCTGTCGTCACGCTGTCCGCACAGCAGGCCAAAAGCCCCACGGAATTTTTCAGCAGGCTGTGCTCCAGGTCCAGCCGCTCCAGAAGAAGCTCGACGCTGGAGGTCAGGTCGTCCAGTTCTTCCGTGCAGGCGGTCAATACCTTAATCATGAAAAAATTCCCCTGTCCGTTACCATTTTTTCGAATTCCTTGCTGCAGGCGTCGAAAATGTCGATGAGAATTGGATCGAACTGAGTGCCCCTGCCCTCCAGAAGAATGCTTCGGGCCTCGCTGGGGCTCATGGCGCTGCGGTAGACGCGGTCGTCCACCAGAGCGTCATAAACGTCCGCCACCGCCATAATACGACCGATCAGGGGAATATCGTTCCCCTCGAGACCCTGGGGATAGCCTTTTCCGTCGTACCGCTCATGGTGGGAGGCCGCGATCATGGTTGCGTACTGCAAATATCGCTGAGCGGGGGTCCGCTCGTACATGTGCTTCAGAATTTCGGCCCCGATGATGGTGTGACGCTTCATGGCGGTGAATTCCACCTCGTTCAGCCGTGCCGGTTTGAGCAGAATGCGGTCGCTGATTGCGATTTTGCCGATGTCATGCAGGGGCGCGGCTCGAATAACGGACTTCAGTTCCTCCGCGGAAATTTCATCCGAAAAGTGACGGCATTTCATCACTTCCCGCCCCAGGATTTCCACGTATCTGCTGGTGCGCATGACATGGCCTCCCGTGCTTTCGTCACGGCACTCAATCAGGTCGGCGAAGGAAGAAGCGATGCCGTCCGACATTTCCATAACGGAGTTTTCCAGACGGGTCTGCCAGGCAGAAAAACGCAGATGAAGTCCGAGGCGGTGGAGCAATATGCTTTTTTCCACGGGCTTTGAAATGAAGTCCCTCGCCCCCAGAGAGAGCCCTCGCACCTCGGTTTCGACGTCGTCCCGGGAGGTGAGGAAGATGACGGGAATATGCTCCAGCCAGGGATTTTGCCTCAGACGGGCAAGGGTTTCGAATCCGTCCATGTCCGGCATTTCGACGTCCAGCAGGATCAAATCCGGTTTCTCCTGGATGCAGATCTGCAGGGCGAGAGCGCCGGACTTTGCCAGCAGAACCTCATAATCCGCGGCAAGCTGAGCGGCAGCCTGCCGCAGACTCGTTATGTTGTCGTCCACGATGAGGATGCGTTTCACAGCCCCGGGTCGCCTCCGAACCTTTTCCCCAGCAGCCTTGATCTCGCGTGCAGTTTCGAAAAATCATCGTACAGAGATTCAAAAACGTCCACAATGTAAGGGTCAAACTCCGTGCCTTTTCCGGCCAGGATGACCTGCCGCGCTTCTTCGTGGGTCAGAGCGGGCCGGTAAATACGGGGCGTTATGCAGGCGTCGTACACGTTCGCCACGGCTATGAGCCTGCAGCACAGGGGAATATCTTCGCCTTCGAGTCCGTAGGGATAGCCTTTTCCGTCGTATCGCTCATGGTGGCCTTCCGCGAACAGCTGAGCGTATTTGAGATAGTCCTGGGTGGGGGTTCGATCGTGAATGGACTTCAGAACCTGGGCGCCGATAACCGTGTGTTTTTTGACCTCGTCGTATTCTTCGGGGGTCAGGGATCCCCGTTTCAGCAGAAAGACGTCGCTTACGCCTATCTTGCCGATGTCATGAAAGGGGGCGGCCCGGATCATGAGGTTCAGATCTTTTTCGCTGAAGGCGTCGGAGTATTTTCCGTCCCGCATCAGGGCGCGTCCCAGCAGTTCCACGTATTTGCTGGTCCGCAGAACATGCCCGCCCATTTTTTCGTCCTTATATTCGATCAGTTCCGCAAAAGAGATGACCACGTTGTCTTCCAGTTCTCTCACGATCTGCTCCAGATGGTGCTGATAGGTGGAACATCGGAGGTGAAGGTCGATTCTGTGCAGGAGGATGTCTCGGTGGGCCGGCTTGACTATGAAATCCATGGCCCCTGATTCGAGGGCCCTGACCTCGGTGGCCACGTCGTTGCGACTCGTCAGAAAAATGACGGGGATCTGGTTCAGCGGCGGCGTTCTCTGGAGTTCCGCGATGGTTTCGAACCCGTCCATATCCGGCATTTCAACGTCAAGCAGAATGAGATCGGGACTTTCCTGCGCACATATCTGGAGAGCCAGCTCTCCCGACCGCGCGAGAAGAACGTCGTAGGTTCCCGCGAGCTGTACGCCAATTTGTTTCAGAACCGTCAAATTATCGTCTACAACCAATATACGCTCCATCACTCATCCACTTTCCTCAGTTTTTTGTAAGAAAATGTTTTAAATATCTATTTTGTTTTTATTGTTCTGCGATGACTCAAGTGTATCATGTTCCGGGGAAAATATGAAAGCCTGTACAACCACAATTTCATCCGAAATCTCATCCGGAAACCGGCGCCTGAAACTTCCGGACGCTGATCGGATTGAGGCAAAAAAGAGCCGCCGGCTCTAAAATCTGCCGCTCAGAGCGCGCCGGCCTTCGAGTTGACGGGTTCGCGTGCGAAGTTTTTCGATTTCCTCGACGATTGCGTTTTTGCCCTCGGCGGGAACGTCCAGTTCGTCCAAAATGGCCACCAGCCGATCCTCCAGTTTTGAGAGCTCGGTGGGAGTGCAGGGAAGGGTGCGTCCGATGTTCTTCGCGGCGGTTACGGCATTTTCAGAAACCAGAAGGGCCAGTTCTCTCAGGGTGCTTTCCCGGTCTCCCTTTCCGCCGGAGACGACGTTGTCCCCGGCGTCGTCTCTCCGGGGCCGACGGGGCTCCCCGACGGCGAAATACAGGAAAAGAGCGGTCAGGGCGAACATCGCCAGTCCGGCCGGGTAACGTTCAAGGTAAAAAAGATGACCCGCGGCGACGCCTCCCGCCATTCCCCAGATAAAAAGCAAAGCTTTGGAAAATCCTTTCCATGTCAGTCTTTTTGATGTAAAACCGGCAGAACCGTTCGATCCCATGGGGGTCACACTCCTCATTTTATATCCCGCCTATTGTCCGTCATTTTACCGCGGGACACAACGTCACATGAGCCGTCATTTTTTCAGATTCGCGGCAGAAGGACCGTGAAGGTGCTGCCCCTGCCGGGCTCGCTTCGGACGGAAATGGAGCCGCCGTGGGCTTCCACCGCCGCCCGGGCAATGGACAGCCCCACGCCGCGGCCTCCGGTCCCCCGTGTTCTGGATGCGTCGGCGCGGTAGAACCGTTCGAAAATGTGAGGCAGGTCCTTCGGTTCGATTCCCATGCCGGAGTCCTCGATGTCGATTTTGGCGTTTTCCTCCGAGGCGTCGAGGCTCAGGGTCACCGTCCCGCCCTTTTCTGTGTAACGCACGGCGTTGGACAGGAGATTCTCGATGACGTGACGAAAACGTCCGGAGTCGATATTCACCATAATTTGCTTTTTTTCCGGAAATTTTCGGATCAGCGTGATTCCGGACCGGGCAAAAAGCTGTTCGAAGGAGTCCAGTATTTTCCACAGAAAATCCCCCAGGTTCCGTTCTTCCATTTGAAGGGAGAGGGTTTCTCCCTCAAGGTTCGACAGCCGCTCCACCTCCGCGATCAGCTCGCTCAGGCGGTCAATTTCCGTCACGCAGAGCCCCAGCCGCTCCGGAGATGCGTCCCATACGCCGTCTGCCAGAGCTTCGAGCTGGGATTTGATGACCGTCAGAGGGGTTCTCAGTTCATGGGCGATGTCGACCATGAGACGCTGACGCAGTTTTTCCTGTCCGTCCAGCGCGCGCCCCAGCTCCTTCACACTTTCAGAAAGCGCGTCCATCTCCAGGATGCCGCTGGGTTTTTCCGGAGGCGCGTCGTAGTTCCCCCGGCTGATGCGCTGCGCCTGCTCCGCGGCTCGAAGCACGGGACGGCTGAGATCTCCCGCCACGAAAAATCCCAGAGCGCAGGCCAGGGCCACCATAAGTGCAGCCCCTTCTATGGCGTAGATTCCGAGGCGTTTCACGAACAGCATCTCGCCTTTTCCGGGCATCGGGGGCAGGGCGACGATCAGCGTTCCAATGGGCTTTCCCTCGTGTTCGAGGGGAATCCTGTTGAAGCCGCTCCGGAGCGTTCTTTCACCCGGACCCGCTTTCGAGCCCTCTCTTTCGCGGTGCTCCGGCTCCGGGGGCAGAATGGGAGGAGGCCCTCCCTCGCCGGGATTTGCCGGGAACACCCGACGTCGGTCCGCATTGTAGAGGGCCAGGCTCATCATGGGCATTCTGGAGGCCTGACGCAGGACGTCCCGAACCCGGGTGGGGTCCCAGAAATTTTCCTCCTGATAAAGAGAAATCAGGGAACCGGCGATCTCTCGGATATCGTATTTCTTCCGTTCCTGTAAATATCCCCTGAATTCCTCCAGGGTAATGTATATACTGGCCATGGGGACGAGAATGCCCGAGAGCAGGGCCAGTAAAACGTAGAGCAGCAGCAGGTGGGCTCGCAGGGAATGTTTGATTTTCATGTTCATTCCGGTCGGGTGTCGTCGATTTTATAACCAAATCCGTGAACGGTCTGTATCCACCCGTTTTCACAGCCCGGTTCGGCAAGTTTTTTGCGGAGGTTTTTGATATAGGTGTCCACGGTGCGGTCGAACCCGTCGTACTCGTCTCCCAGAGCGACGCGGATAATGTCGTCCCGGGACCAGGTTCGGATGGGAGGCGTGGCGAGTGTGGAGAAAATCAGAAATTCGTTGCGGGTGGCCGATACAGGGCGTCCGTCTTTACGGATCTCCACACGGTTGGGGTCCACCTCGATTCGGGAACCTATCTTTATAATATTTTTCAAATCTCCCTGAGTTTCGCCGTTTTTGCGGAGGTTGGCCCGGATGCGGGCCATGAGGATTCGGGGGCTGAAAGGTTTGACCACGTAATCGTCGGCGCCGGCGTCGAGACCGGCAATGACGTCGTTTTCACTCCCCCGGGCCGTCAGCATGATGATGGGGACGGCGGAGGCGGAACGGATGTTCCGGCAGACCTCCTCGCCGGAAAGTTTTGGAAGCATGAGGTCCAACAGCACCAGGTCGAAGGGTTCCCGGGCCCAGAATTCGAGGGCTTGTTCGCCATCCGCGGCCCATCGGGTCTGATACCCTTCGCGGGTGGCGTAGGCCCCGATCACGTCAGCGATGGCGGGTTCATCTTCCACGATCAGTATTTTCATGCAAACACCCCCAGAAATATGTCTGTCTTACATGATAGAAAAAAAAAGGGGAGAAAATATGAAGAAAAACGCCCTTCTCGCGAAAAACTTTTTTTTTGCGCGGATTTTCGCGGAACTCTTTCCTTTGTTTCCCGTTCGTCTCGGGGATTTTTCCTGGAAGGTATACAATTATCGCGGCCCGGTGATTCTCATGGCGCTTTCACCGCGCGGTTTGAGTTAGAATTATGAAGAAATTATTGAATTATGAATAAAATTATTAATAAAGTATTTAAAAGTATTAAAAAGAAAGTTTGGGCGATGTATAAAATGGAAAAAACAAAAGAAGGCGTCCGGCAGTGCATTATCGTCACGGGGATGTCCGGGGCTGGAAAAACCACGACGCTCAAGGTTTTGGAAGATGAGGGTTTTTTTGCCATAGACAACATTCCCCCCCTGCTTCTGCCTCAGCTTTTTCATCTTTTATCGGACCACAGGGCGGCCACGGAAATGGGCATCGCCGTCACAATCGACGTGCGAAGCGACCGGCTTCCGGATGATTTTACGAAGGCCGTGGCGCTGATGAAGGAGATCACCTCCAATGTGACGGTTCTTTTTCTGACCGCCTCGGAGGAGGCTTTGCTCAGCCGTTTCGAGCAGACCCGACGCCGTCACCCTCTGGGAGAGAACCTGTCGGTTCAGGAGGGCATACGCAGGGAACGCCTTTTACTGGCGCCGGTTCTGGAAAAGGCGGACCTGGTGCTGGACACCTCGCTCATGGATCCCCAGCAGTACCGCAAATATCTCATCGGCGAGTTCGGACGCAGACAGGGCAGCGTTTCTCTGATGCTCTCCTCTTTTGGGTTCAAGCACGGGGTTCCTCAGGACAGCAATTACGTGTTCGACGTGCGTTTCCTTCCCAATCCGTTTTACGTGGCGGAACTGAAGCTCCTTTCGGGCATGGACGAGGCCGTTCGGGAGTATCTGAAATCTTTTTCGGAAACTGGAGAATTTTTGACCTCCTGCACGCAATTTCTCGATTTCGTCATTCCCCGTTACCTCAATACGGGCAAGTCCCTGCTCCACGTGGCCATGGGATGCACGGGAGGGCGGCATCGATCGGTGGCCGTCGTGGAGTGGCTTTTCGAGCATTACAGGGATATTCCCGGAGGAATCAGCGTGAACCACAGAGACCTTTCGAAACTGCAGGTATTCTGAAATGGATTGGACCACGGGGTTTATCGTCGGTATTTTTACCGCTTTTTTTATTATTGTCGTTTTCGACGTTCGAGGACTGAGGAGAACACGTAATAAGGAAGGAAACGATCCCTTCAGAGGGGCCATGAGCTACCGGCTGGCCACCGGACCCTGTATCGTGGCGGTTGGGGGAGGCACGGGACTTTCCACGCTGCTGAGAGGAATCAAGGGCTTTACCCGCAACATTACGGCGGTGGTGGCGGTGACGGACGAGGGAGGAAGCTCGGGGCGGCTCAGAATGGAATGGGGCGTGCTGCCGCCGGGGGACGTGCGCAACTGCATGGTCGCTCTGGCCGAAAACGACAACGCTCTGAGGCGGGTGCTGGATTTTCGCTTCGACCACGGAGAACTGGCCGGCCACAGCCTGGGAAATTTGCTTCTTCTGGCGGTTTCAGAACTGTGCGGGGATTTTCGGATCGCCGTCGAACAGATGAACGACCTGCTGGCCATTCGGGGCAAGGTTCTGCCCGTGACCACGGAGGCGATCTCTCTGGTGGGGCTCACCCTGGACGGCCGGAAAGTGCGGGGAGAACTGGAGATCTCGAAGTACGGCCACAGCCTGAAGGAAATCTGGCTGGAACCGGAGGGCGCGCGGCCTCTGGAGGAGGTGCTTCACTCCATTGACGATGCCCACATCATCGCCCTGGGGCCGGGCAGCCTCTTCACCAGCGTCATTCCCAACCTTCTGCTTCCGGAGTTTGCGGAGAAACTTCGGGAGTCCCCCGTGCCGAAGGTGTACATCTGCAACCTCATGACCCAGCCGGAGGAAACGGAGGGGATGAACATTCTGAATCACCTGGAGTGGGTTTCTGCCGCGTTGGGTCAGGTTCCGGAGTATATCGTCGTCAACAACGCTCCGATTCCGGATGAACTGGCGGCGGGTTATCGGCAGGAAAACGCCAGACCCCTCTATCTGGACCGCCATCAGCGCAAAAAAATTGAGGCGCTTCAGTGCAGGATCATCGAAGTTCCCATGGTGCAGGTCCTCGACATGAAACTCGTGAGGCACGATTCCTTCAAGCTGGCGGGAATCCTTCTGCGTCTCTGCCGTGAGCCGGAGCGAAACCCATAGCCATGCACTCTCCGGAGGAAGACCTTTGGGACGAATGGGCGTCATTTCCGCTTTCTTCCGAAGAGAGAGCCACGTCGGAGGCGGCGGGCATCGTGACGGGACTGCGGGCGGGCGTCAGAACCCGGAAGAACGCTCCGGACGAGATATTTCTCAGCAGTTCCCGCCTGTGGGTTTTGCGGCGTCTCCTGAAAATCTGGAGGCTTTCAGGGTGGGAGCGGGTTTTGGACCTGAGCGGACGGACCCTCGTCTCCAAAACGACGAAGGGGCCCGTGCGGCTTGCCCTGCCTGAAGACGTTTACGAAGAGGTGACGCGTTTCGCGCCTCAGAGGAACTGGGACTGGATGCGGGGCCTGTGGGGGAGCTGCGGTTCTCTTTATTTTCCGAAATCCGGTTATTATCTCGCCCTTCGCCTGAAGGAAAAAGACGTCTTTTCCCGCGTGGGGAAAATTCTGCAAAGGGCCCGTATCCTCTGGAGCGAGCGCGCGGTACACAGCGCCTGGGAGGCGATTTTGCGGGATCAGGAGGAAATTGTGACTTTTCTGAGTAAAATCGGCCTTTCGGGAGTGTCGCTTTCCATAGAGGACAGGGCGGTTCTGCGGTCGGTGCGCAACCGCGCCAATCGTATGCGCAACTGCGACACGGCCAATATTCGAAAAACCCTGAAAGTGGCCGAGGAGCAGCTGGAGCTGGCCCGAAAGCTGAAGAGGGAAGGACGGATTGAAACGCTGCCGGGCCCTCTGAGGTCTCTTGTGGAGGCCCGACTGGAATATCCCGAGTCGTCGCTGGCGGAACTTGGGGACGTTTTATCTCCTCCGGTGACGAAAAGTACGATAAAATATCGATGGAAACGTTTATGTGAATTGCTGAGTGAGTGAAAAACATGTCGGGGAAGTTTTTCCCCGATGAAAATGTCTGCAAACCAATTAAGGAGGATACTGCGGTGAAACTGAAAACATTTGGCCCTCAGGATGTCGCAAACAGGAAAGTGCTGGTTCGCGTCGATTTTAACGTTCCCTTTAAAAACGGAAAGGTTACGGATGACGCTCGTATACGCGCTCACGCTTCGACGGTGAAAAAACTTCTGTCTGCCGGGGCGAAGGTGGCCCTGGCGTCGCATTTTGGCCGCCCCAAGGGGAAGCCCGTTCCCGAGATGTCCCTTGGACAGATTGTCCCTGATGTGGAAAAGGCCTACGGCGCAAAAGTGCATTTTGTCGATGAGTGCGTGGGGCCGAAGGTGGCGGCTGCCATGGAAAAACTTCCGAAGGGAGAAATTCTGCTTTTGGAGAACGTCCGTTTTCACGCCGAAGAGCAGGAAAATGACGCCGCTTTCGCCGCGGAGCTTGGGAAACCCTTCGACGTTTTCGTCATGGACGCCTTCAGCGCCGCCCACAGAGCCGACGCTTCCACAAACGGCATCATGTCCGTGCTGCCTTCCTTCGCCGGAGATGTCCTCGTGAAGGAGGGGGAGATGCTGGGGGCCGTCAGCGAGTCTCCCGTGAAGCCCTATGTCCTCATCCTGGGGGGAGCCAAGGTCTCCGACAAAATCGAGGTGGTGGGGAACCTGCTGGACAAGGCCACGACGATCCTCATCGGAGGAGGCATGGCTTATACCTTCCTGAGGGCGCAGGGGTATTCCGTGGGAAAATCCCTCTGCGAGGAGGACCGGATCGATTTTGCCCGTGAAACCCTGAAAAAGGCGGAGGCGAAGGGCGTCAAAATTCTCCTGCCCCTGGACAGCGTCGCTGCCGACGGGCTGGACGCGACGGAAACGGCTGTGGTCGACAGCGCTTCGATGCCGGCCGATAAAATGGGACTCGACATTGGACCCAAAACGTCGAAACTTTTCGCTGAAGCCCTGACAGGCGCGAAATCCGTGCTCTGGAACGGTCCCATGGGCGTGTTCGAAAACAGGCTTTTCGCCGCCGGAACCACAGCGGTGGGGGAGGCCGTCGTAAAATGCACCGCGGCCGGGGCAACCACCGTCATTGGAGGCGGAGACACGGCTTCCGCCGTTCGGGAGTTCGGCTTCGACGACAAAGTCTCCTGGGTTTCCACCGGCGGAGGGGCCAGTCTCGAATACTGTGAGGGAAAAAAGCTGCCGGGCATGGCTCCTCTTGAACAGAAGTAAATGCGATGCCCGTGAAGTGCCCGTGAAGGGAGAAATTTTTTAAATAAGGGAGACTTTGTTAATAATGAAGAAAATCCATTTATACGGCAACTGGAAAATGAACCTGACCCGGGGAGAAACGGCGTCGTTTTTCAGGGATCTGACCGCGCGTTTTTCCGCGGTTCCTGCGCTTGCCGCGGCGGCGGGGCATACGCTGGAGCTGGCCGTCTTCCCTCCTTTTACCTCCCTCTCCGCGGCGGAGACGGCCATTCGGGACATGGACAAAACGCTGGCTCCCATTCTGGGCGCTCAGAACGCGTATTTCGAGGCAAAGGGCGCTTTTACCGGAGAGGTTTCCCTCCCCATGCTGAAGGATGCGGGCTGCACCCACGTGATTTTGGGGCACAGCGAACGGCGGGCGATCTTTGGCGAGGGCGACGGCCTGATCGCCAAAAAGGTTAAAGCGGCTCTGAGCTCGGAAATGACGCCGGTTTTCTGTTATGGAGAAACCCTGGGCGAACGGGAGGACGGAAAGACCTTTGACGTCGTGTCGAGACAGTTGAAGGCGGTTCTGGAGGTGCTTTCCCCCGAGGAGATGGAAAAAATCGTCTATGCCTACGAACCGGTGTGGGCCATTGGAACGGGCAGGTCCGCCACGTCCTCCGAAGCCCAGGAGGTTTGTGCGTTCAGCAAAAAGCTCATTCAGGAGCGGAGCGGACGTTCTCTTTCCCCTGTGGTGCTTTACGGCGGCAGCGTCAAACCCGATAATTCCCGGGAGCTTCTCTCCATGGACGCCATCGACGGCGCTCTTGTGGGCGGAGCCTCCCTGAAGGCGGAGTCCTTTTTGCAGATTTATGAAAGTTATGCCGGAATATAAAAATCGGGGAGGTAATCCTTTGTTAAAATTCCGAAGATTTCTCTTATGTGTGCTCGTTCCCGCGTTGATTCTGATTATCGCTCCGGCCTCCGCCTGGGGAAGGAATCCCGAAGAGGCGCTCAGCGTCAGGCCTGAGAAATCGGTCTGGCTTTCGATTCGTCTGGAAGACCTGGGGGGCGTGCTGAGAACCGTTTTTTCTCCGGAAAATGTGGAGATGTTCATCACCCCGGGGATGGCCCTCAGCGACGCCAGCAATCTTCGGCTCGTGGCCGGGATTGCCTCGCAGATTCCTGCCCGGTCGGTGGCTGTGCTGATGGGAATGGACAAGGACGAAAAGCCCTTTCTGCAGGCAGCCATTGCCCTGCCGCCGGAGATGCGCTCCAAACTGGATCTCATTGCGGCGGGAAAGGCCAAAGCGGAGGACATGGTCACGCTTGTGCTGGGAGATGCCGGACTGCTTCTGGCGGGGGCCGTCAAACCGGCCCTGCGAAAGGGGAAATCGGGGCCCTACTATCTCATCGACAACGAAATCGCTCTGAGCGCAAAGGAGGACCTGCTGCTGCTGGCGCTTTCCCCCGGCGACCTTCAGAGTTCTCTCGATGCTTTGAGCAATGCGAAAAATCGCTTCGCTCCAAAACGTAAATTCAACGATCCCGACTATTATTTCCTGCACGCGGATATGGCCACGATAATGGCGGCGGCCGATATGAACAATCCCAAAGAGGCGGAAGCGGCAAATTTCCTGAAGAGTTTCTTCAAAGCGCCTCTGGAAGTCGAGACGGCTTTCCGCTCCGACCCCGGCAATTTCAGAATTTCCACTGCGGTGAACATTGAGGCTTTTTCCGGTGAGGAACGCCTTAAAAAAGAAAAACCCATCCCGGGGGGCGGCATGTTTCTGGCCGGCAGGGGGACAGTTCTGCTGGGAATGGCGGGAAAACCGTTTTTCAGCGCGGCGAACCTGAAACTCTGGCCGGAGCTGGAGAAAGCGTGGAAGCAGATTGTGGCCGGCGCATCCCGGATCGGCGTTACGGAGAAGGAGATCGAGAACCTTCTGTCGGGGAATCTTTCTCTGGTGGTGGGCGGGGAGGCCTCTGTCGAGGGTTATCCCGTGCCGGGAGCGTATGTCACTCTGACGGGGCAGGAGGGAGCCGCGGCTTCGATCCTGAAAAAGATTTTTGAAAATCCGGAGCTGACGAACGCCATCCCCTTCGCACCCCTGAAGGTCGAGGGATGGGAGACGCTCGTGCGAGTGGACCCCGCTCTGGTTCCGGCGCCGCTGTTGCTGGGAAACAGAGACGACACGCTCTTTTTCGGGATGCTGAACTCCGAAGATTTGAATGTAAAGCCGGAAGTTGCGCCGGCGGCCGCCCCGCTTCTGGAGAAAGAGTTTTTTTCCGTGGGCTTTATCGACGTCGCTCAGATCTGGAGCCGGATAAGAGCGGAATTTTACGACGCCGACTCCCTGATGGGGCAGGCTCTGTCGACGCTTCAGCCCGCCTGGAAAGAAGCGATTCAAAATGTTCTGGAGGCGGATCTGCCGGTCTCTTTCATCACGATGCAGGCTGCCGAACTGGGAATGGGTTTCCTTGATATTTCTCTTGTGGAGGTGGCTCCGGAAAAGCGCCTTCTTCCCCGGATCATAGCGTCGGCGCAAAAGCTGGACCTCTCCGACGACGGTCAGGAATCCCCGCTTACCCTTCTTTTGACGGTTCGCGATGCGATTGAGGCCGAGAGCCCCGACACGAGTATCGAGGAGCTGAAAGAGGAATTTTCCGATTTCGTGTTTTTCTTTGAGGTGAACGGCAGTTTGTACATCGGCGTGCAGGTGGCGGGAGACGCCGATAAGCTGGAGCTGATCGAAAACGCCGAAAAATTCGGGTTTACAGGTTCCGCGGGCCTCGACCTGGCGCCCTCCGGCGAACCCTACGACGGACAGGAAGTCGTCTGGCTGAAAGTCGAAAGATAATTTATTATCGAAATCTGTCTTCGCGATTCTCACCGGCCAGAAGGAGTCTTTCTGTAACGCCGATGCGCTCCAGGAAACGGCTGTCGTGGGAAACGGCGATGAGAGCGCCGGTCCAGGCGTTCAGAAGTTTTTCCACTGATTCCACGGAGTCCGCATCCAAATGGTTGGTGGGCTCGTCCAGGATCAGAAGCTGTGGAGGCGGATCGCCATGAAGCGCGCAAAGCAGGGCGACCTTCAGACGTTCGCCTCCGCTCAGCAGCCCCGCCGGCATTTTCATCCGTTCCCCGGCGACGCCAACCTGAGCGAGGCGGGCGCCGGCTTCGCCTTCGTCGAGGTTTTTCCCCGCTCCCCCGGCACGCAGCAGCTCAAGAGACGAACGCTCCTCCTGTCCGTCCGCAAACTGGTTCAGCATGGCCCAGGGGACTTTCACTTCACAGGTTCCCTGCAGGGGGGAAATCTCGTTCGTCAGAATACGCAGCAGGGTCGTCTTGCCGCTTCCATTCGCGCCTTCGACGGCGAGGCGCAGAGGCCCCCTTATCGTCCGGTCGATGGGAGCCCTGTGAGCTCCATAGGGAAGAACGACGCCTTCCATCCTCAGTACGACTTTGCCATCCGGAACGGAACAGGCGGGAGGGATGAGAACCACCGCGTCCTCGATTCCGGCTTTTAAAAAGGCTTCCTTTTCGGCTTCGGCCAGGGCTTTCGTTTTATCGGTTTTCAGCCTGTTCAGTTTGCCCGTCGTTTTTTCAGCCGTATTTCTCATGGCGTGCAGCAGGGCTCTGGGGGTATCGTGAAAATCCCTGAGCCTGTTTCCGGCGGCTGCGCGTTTTCTCTGACGATCGGCGACGAGCCGCAGCTGGGAGGCAACCTGTTTGCGCTCCGCTTTGGCGTGATTCAGGCGGTCCAGAGCCGCCGCGCGCTCCTGCGCCTTCAGCTCCCGGTACAGGGAATAATTGCCGCCATAACTTTTGAGCCCGCCGGGGGGCGGAGAAAGCTCCACGATGCGTTCCATCTCTTCGAGGAGCGCCCGGTCATGACTGACGACCAGCAAATCCTTTTTCCAGGTGTTCAGGTATTCCGTCAGAGCCGCTCGACTGGGGGCATCCAGGTGATTGGTGGGCTCGTCCAGGATGAGAAAATCCGCTTCGGAGAGAAACGCGCCGACGAGAGCGGCCCTTGTGCATTCTCCCCCGCTCAGAGTCGGAGCCGGAGTGTCCAGGGTCAGGTGAGGCAGGCCCGCAAGACTGAATTCGCGAAAGGCGCGTTCCTCCAGATCCCAGTGCCCTTCCGCCCGTTCCAGGTCTTTTTCCGTCGCTTCTCCCTTTTCAGCTTTTCGCACGGCGTCCAGCGCGGTCGAGGCTCCGATCAGGTCGGCAACTCTGTCGAAATGCGCCGGATTCAGCATCTGGTCGAGATAAAAAACGATTCCTTCACGGATAATTTTGCCGGAGGAAGGAGACAGCAAACCCGCCATGATTCGAGCCAGGATCGTTTTCCCCACGCCATTCCGCCCCACAAGGGCGGCGCGTTCTCCTCCTTCGCCCGCGCCGCCGCCAAAACTTTCGTTGAGACGATCCAACAGCAATCGTCCATCCGGCAGAACGAAGGAAACGTCGCGCAGCGAAATCATTCGAACACCTGCACTGTTTCCTTAATATTCTGCCAGCAGGTTCTGCACGAACTGTCTGGCCGTTCTGCCGGTGAAGCTGCCTTTGCCCAGCTCCCAGCGCATGGCCAGTATTTCCAGCTCCGTATCGCTTATGGACAGGTTCAGTCCCGATTCTTTTGTCAGCTCCTGGATGAGAGCCTGAACCATTTCCATGTACTCTTTTTTCCCCACCGAGCCGTACCAGAGGGTGACGCCGAACCGGTCCGCCAGAGAGAGCTTCTCCTGCAACGTGTCTCCTCCGTGTACGTCGTCGCCGGAGGCCCTGCCCCGGTCGGCCCAGACCTCCCGAACAATGTTTCTTCTGTTGGACGTGGCGTAGATGACGGTGTTTTCCGGTTTTGGCTCGATTCCCCCTTCAATGAGGGCTTTCAGATGCTTGTACTCCGTCTCAAATTCCTCGAAGGACAGGTCGTCCATGAACAGGATGAACCGGTAATTGCGAAACCGTATCCGGTCCAGAATCTCGGGAATGTGGATGAACTGGTCCTTTCGCGCCTCGATGATACGCAGACCCCGCCGGGCGAATCCCGGCTGGTTCAGGAGAGCCCGCACGGAGGAGGATTTGCCCGTTCCGCTGTCGCCAAAAAGCAGCACGTTGTTCGCTGTTCTGCCGCTGAGAAAAAGCTTCGTGTTGCTCAGAAGCTCTTTCTTTTGAGTTTCATAGCCCACCAGAGAGGTCAGAGACAGGGGATCCAGCTCTTTCACCGGCGTCAGGCCGTGACCGTCCGACCAGCGAAAGGCCCGGTTCAGCGAGAAAAAACCCGAACCCCAGGTCCTGTAAAAATCGACGAGGGCCTGACAGACATCCTCCGGTCCTGTGGATTTTCCGAAGGCCTCCGACAGGCGCGAGAGGCCCTCCATAACTTCGCTCTGTCCTCTCGAAAGGCGAAAGGAACGGCTCCCCGACGGGACATAATTTTCCAGAGGACGCAGGAACTGAAATCTTTCTTCGGAGCGGACCAGATGCCGCGCGAAGGAGATAACCTCGTGAAGGTCCTGGAGTTCTGCCGCGGCCAGCGCGGCGATGGAGCCCGAAGGCGCTTCCCCCAGCTCCGAAATCTGTCCGAGAGGATTTTCGTCCTCGGCCAGCAGCAGCGCGAAGAAGGCCTCCCATATGTCCCCTCTGAGCGAATATCGCTCGGCTTCGGCCACGATTTCCTCCGCCGCCTGAGAGACGAGGGCAAAAACGTCATCTCCGGCTTTTGGCGATCGGGCCTCTTTAAGCCTGAAAAACGCGTCATATCTTAGAGCATGATCAGATCGATTACGGAAAAACAGCAAGGCGGTCCCTCAATTCTCAGTTATAATTTAACTCGTTTGAACGGATTCAGTTCAGAAGCATGTTGGCCAGCGACTCTCCCGCCGGAACCATGGGAAACACGTTCTCAGTCTGGGGGATGGGAAAATGAACCAGAACCGGCCCCGGAATTTCGAAAGCCCGTTTCAGAGCGATCCTGATTTTTTCCGGAGAGGACACGGAAAACGCCTCGACTCCCATGCCCTGAGCGATTTTTACAAAATCCGGCTGTCTGGCGTAAAGGGTTTGGGAATAACGGTTGCTGTAAAACAGCTGCTGCCACTGCCGCACCATTCCGAGACAGTTGTTGTCGAAAAGCAGCACCTTGACCGGCAGGTTGTAACGCGCGCAGGTGTCCAGTTCCTGAATGTTCATCATGGCGCTGCCGTCTCCCGCTATACAGGCGACGGGCAGACCGGGGCGTCCGAAATGAGCCCCGATGGACGCCGGGATGCCGAACCCCATTGTGCCAAGCCCCCCGGAGGTTACAAACGAGCGCGGAGAGAGGGCTTTGTGATACTGCGCCGCCCACATCTGATGCTGTCCCACTTCTGTGGTTACGATCACATTTCCCTGAGTCACGTCGTCGAGGGCCTCCAGGATTTGCCGGGGGTGGATCAGGTCGTCCGAAACGTCGGGCTGCGCGCTCTCCGCCGCGATTTGCCGGATCTTTTCCCTCCAGTTCCGTCGGGAGGCGGAGTTGTGGCCGGCGGCCTCCCGGGTCAGCAGACGCAGCACCCTGTCCGCGTCTCCAATGAGGTAAACGTCGGCCTTGATGTTTTTGCGGATTTCGGAGTTGTCAATATCGATGTGCAGCACACGGGCGGTTTGCGCGAATTCGGAACTTCTGCCGGTGCTGCGGTCGCTGAAGCGCGTTCCCACGGCGATGATCAGGTCCGCCGTCATGATCGCCTGGTTCGCGGCCGCGCTGCCGTGCATTCCCATCATTCCGATGAAGTTCGGGTGATCGTCGCGAATCGCTCCTTTGCCCAGAAGAGAGGTCGCCGCCGGTATTTCCAGCTCTTCGGAAAAATTTCTCAGGGAGTCGAAGGCCCGGGAAAGATTGACGCCGTTGCCCGCCAGCAGCACGGGCCGTTCCGCGTCGCGGATCAGCTTCACTCCCTCGTCGAGCCGCGAAAGGTCCTCCGGCAGTTCCGCGGAATATCCGGGATAGCTGACTCCCGGCCGGGAAGGGCGCCGATATTCCCCGACGGCTTTCTGAACGTCCAGCGGCAGGTCCAGGACGACGGGGCCGGGTCGTCCGGTGGAGGCGATAAAAAAGGCGTCCTGCATCATGCGGGGAATATCCTCAGGGCGCCGGGCCTGCATACTGTGTTTCACGATGGACAGGGAAATTCCCATCATATGCGCTTCCTGAAAGGAATCCGTGCCAATGGATGCCGTCGACACCTGTCCCGTTATGGCCACCATCGGAGAAGAATCCCGGTGCGCGGTGGCCAGTCCGGTGACGAGGTTGGTCGCTCCGGGGCCGGAAGTGGCGATGCAGACTCCCACCTCGTCTCCCACTCGGGAAAATCCGTCCGCCGCGTGAGCCGCCGCCTGCTCGTGGCGAACCAGCACGTGTTGCAGCGAAGCATCGTAAAGAGCGTCATAAAGAGGAATGACCGTCCCCCCTGGCAGGCCGAAAACGGTTTTAACTCCCTCGTCCTCAAGCGATTTTACCGTGATCTGAGCACCGGTGAGTTCCACGACGATCTTCCTCCCTGCGGCCTCAATATTCCGGCGCTTCTTTCGTGTCGAGCCAGGACATCATGCCGCGCAGATCTTTGCCCACTTTTTCCAGCAGTTGTCCCCGTTCCTGGACCAGCCATTTTTTCATTCCGGGCCGCCCGGCCATGTTTTCGAGAATCCAGTTTTTCGCGAAAGAGCCGTCCTGAATTTCCCTCAGAATGTCCTTCATGACGGCGCGGGTGTGGGCGTCGATCACCCGTTTGCCCGATATGCTGTCTCCGTACTTTGCGGTGTCGCTGACGGAATAGCGCATCCAGGAAAGCCCGCCCTCGAAGATCATATCGACGATCAGCTTCATTTCGTGCAGGCACTCGAAATAGGCGATTTCCGGCTGATACCCCGCATCCACCAGCGTTTCGAACCCCGCCTTGATCAGCTCCGTCACGCCTCCGCAGAGGACGGTCTGCTCTCCAAAGAGGTCGGACTCCGTTTCCTCGCGGAAGGTCGTCTCCAGAAGGCCGGCCCGTCCCGCGCCGATTCCCGATCCGTAGGCGAGGGCGATTTCCATGGCTTTGCCCGAAGCGTTTTGATGAACCGCGACCAGAGCGGGAACGCCCTTGCCCTCCGTGTACATGCGACGGACGATGTGTCCCGGCCCTTTGGGCGCTACCATGAAAACGTCGTGTTTTTTCGAAGGCGTCACCTGCCCGAAATGAACCGCGAAACCGTGGGCAAAAGCGATCGCCGCGTTTTCTTTCATGCCGGGGGCGACGAGGCGGTTGTAGATGTCGCTCTGGATATGGTCCGGCATCAGGAACATGATGATGTCCGCCCGGGACGCGGCCTCCGGAACGGAATAAACTTCGAAACCGTCCTTTTTGGCCGTTTCTCTGGATTTGCTGCCTTCGTGCAGACCGATGATGACCGACACTCCACTCTCCTTCAGATTCAGCGCGTGAGCGTGTCCCTGACTTCCGTAGCCCAGAATCGCCACGGTTTTGCCCCCAAGCAGTTTCAAATTTGCATCTCTGTCGTAATATACCCTTGCCATTTCAGAATCTCCTCTCATAAGTTATACATTGGCTTCTTAATTAACATTTGATTGAAAGCAATTTGACGTTATGCATTGACTGCGCGCGGATAAGACGGCAGCTGTGCGAAAACGTCGCCGGCGCGGGTTTCGTCGCGTCGGAGGGCCACTGAGCCGGAGCCGGCCGTTTCGATGATGCCGTAGGTTCGAAACGCCTCCGTGCAGGCATGAATCTTGTCTTCGTCCCCCGTGATTTCGAAGGTCAGGGCATCGACGCCGAAATCGACGACGCGGCACCTGAAAACGTCAGCGATTTGTAGAATGTGAGGTCGCGTTTCCATGGTCGTTCGAACCTTGATCAGCGAAAACCACCGTTCGACAAAACGGCCCCTGTGGTTCAGATTCTCCACGGAAATCACTTCGATGAGCTTGGAAAGTTGTTTTTCGACCTGTTCATGGGCCCATTCGTCCGCGTCGATCATAATCGTGAAGCGTGATATTCCCGCGTTGTCCGTGGGGCTGACGCTCAAACTTTCTATGTTGTAATTCCGTCTGTAGAACAGACTTGCAATTCTCATCAGCACTCCTGGAGCATCCTGTGTCAAAACGCTGAAAGTACACCTCATTGTCGTCTCCTCCGTTCAGTTCAGTCTCGTTTTAAGATGGTATAAAAAAACCGGGGCCCTTTTACGGGTCCCGGTCTGGAGTCTTTTCTTCACATCACGGCGCTTAAACGCCGACCACCCCAACTGAGGACCCGCGAATAAGCAAGCTAATAATAATAACGAGGACGACATTCATGGAAATACCCCGCTGGTTCATCGACAGGCCCCTCCTTCTTTCAAAAATGGCGACGCTTCAAAAACAAAAATCACATTTGACTTAACAATTCAGAAAAATTATCAAAGGTTATATTATTTAATAGTGCATGATTCTATTCGCCCAAATCGATTTTGTCAAGCCCTCCAAAAATGCTTGTTGTTCGTCTGTGATAATGTCCTCCTGTAACTCGTCAGGGAAAATGTCCCTTGCAGGTTCTCTCAATGATGAATGATAAAAGAACCATGAGCGCGCTTCTGCCATGGTTCCTCATTGAAATGCTGCTTTTACCTCAGTTTGACGGGCTTGGACTCTGCTGCTCAGAAAGTGAACTGGTCGACGTTATCGGCTGTCACGATGGTCATGCCGGTCCAAATCCGCTGCCCCTCAACCGTCAGTTTTCCTATTTTGGGCAATGTGACACCGCTTTCGATTGGTTGTTTGTTCCTTAGCCTGTGAATGACGTGAACACTGGTATAACCCAGTTTTTCAGATTCCCAGGAAAAAATTTGCTCAAGAGTTCCGCTCTTGATGTATTTGCGGCAATTACTGGGAAAACCTACGCCGGTTACAATGATCTGGCCCTTTTTAAGTTCTCCGGCGGCTATCGCCTGTTCAATCACTTCTGCGGCTGCAGGCGGTTGACCTCCCGTAAATCCAAGAATCCCCTTGAGGTTCGGATAGGTCTTAATCAAGGTTGTGGCATTTTCGTAAGATTTCTGCATGTCGTTGTTGGAAGGAAGCGTCGCCACTACCGTGATATCCGGGTACTTCGAAAGTTCTTCCTTCGCCGCATTCATAGTAGCAACCTGATTTTCAGCTGCCAGTCCGCCGCACATAAAGGCGATTTGTCCCCTGTAATCGATTTTTTTCGCGATGTAGTCCGCCATATCCTTTCCGTTCTGCTGGTCAGACGCCGGACCGATGTAATAGGCTCGTTTTGACTCCGGCGCGTCCGAGTCAAAAGTGACGACCGTTACGCCTTCATCAATGGCGTCAGCGATGAGCGGCTTGATGGCCTGCGCGTCGTTCGGCGAAATCGCCAGTCCCTGTATTCCCTTCGACAGCATATCTTCAATCATATTGATTTGTTTGGAAGATACCGCTTCCGAGGGGCCGTTGAAAATAACGTCCACTCCCAGTTCTTTCCCTGCGGTTTTCGCTCCCTGTTCCGCCAGGGTCCAATAAACAGGCCCTAAAGTTTTAGGGCAGATGAAATAGGTGTCGGCTGCCCCGCTTTGCGCGGCGGTCTCGGCGATGCCCATCACTGTCAACATTAAAATTCCCAGCCATACTTTGCGTTTCATTATTTTCCCTCCTCAAGATAATTCTAAATAATAATGATCAATACCCTGCCTGCAGACATACCTTTCACTCTCGTCTCTCTTTGGTCCAGTTCGCCGCATTGAGCGCTATGACCACCCCCAATACGATATCCTGGTAAATTGCGGGAATGGCCAGCTGATTGAAGCCATTCCTCATGATTCCAATGCACATGAGGCCCAGGAAAACTGAAAAAATGTTCCCGCTGCCGCCATGCAAACTCAGGCCTCCCAGAAGACAGGAAGCCAGAATGTCCAGATCGTAGCTGTGCCCGGTAGTAGCCTCGGCGCTTGCCATTCGTGAAAGCAGAAAAAAACTCGCGAAGGCGATCATCATTCCGTTTGCGGTAAAAAGCAGAAATTTGATTTTGCCGACTTTAATCCCGGAAAACCTGGCCGCTGTTTTATTTGCTCCAACAGCTGTTATCTGAAGGCCGATGTTCGTTTTTTCCATGATGACCCATGCAATGATAACTATGACAATAAGGCACAGAAACGACAAAGGCAGGATATTCCAGAAACGCATACGTCCCACGGCCAGAAATTCATCCGAAAAGCCGCTGATGGGATATCCTTTTGTGAGAACATAACACATCCCTCGCAGCAAAATCAGAAGCCCCGCGGAGGCCACCATGCCTTCCAGCTTAAGTCCGGCCACCATAATCCCGCTGATCGCGCCGATAAATGCCCCGGCAAGTATCGTCAGCAGTCCGGCGTGATACATGTTCATGCCGCTTTTCAGTAACAAACCCAACACGACGCAGCAAAAACCCAGGGCAGAGCCCATGGAAATGTCTATGTCTCGCGAAAAAACCAAAAAAGCCACCGTGATAACGATCATACCCGTTTCCGCCGTCTGACGCATGATGTTCAGGAAGTTACGCCTGGAGAGGAAACTGTCGGACATACAGGCAAAAACAAAGATCATCGTTATCAGGAGCGTCAGCAGTATCCATGTGATTCGGTTTCTGTCCCGGAAAAAAGAATTGATGCTCAGGTTATTCATTTCTTTTCTCCTCTTTGTGAATAGTTCTCAAGATAAGACAAAACGAGAGCAAACACGATAATCGCTCCGGTGATGGCATCTGCCCAATGTTCTGAAATTCTGGAGATAATCAGCCCGTTTCTAATAATCTGCATTAAGAGAACACCCATGCCTGCGCCAAAGATGTTGCCCTTTCCGCCGTTAATATTAACTCCGCCAATCAGCGCCGCCGCCAGAAGATCTCCTCCGGTGTTCAAACCTGTGGTGTCCGCGCTGACCGTTCCCACCATGGAAGCGTATATCGTCCCGCTCAGGCCAATTAAAGCGCCGCTTATCATGTAAACATTCATTCTGCAGGCAGCATAGTCGATGCCGAACAGCCTGGCGGCCTCCGGATTTCCACCTGCGGCGTAAAGTTTTCGTCCTGCGTTGAAATTGTTGAGGATATACTGCGCACTAAACGCCAGCGCGATCCAGAGGACGAAGTGCATCGGGATGCCTCTCCAGGTGGTCTGTCCCGGCCATTTGAAGGTATCGGGAAAGTCGGATATCCAGACGCCGCCGGTGGCGATTGCGCACATGCCTCGAAGCACGTACATGCTCGCTAAAGTCGCGATAATCGGGGCAATGCGCAGATATGCAATAAGGAAGCCATTGACGGCTCCGCACAGAATCCCTGTTGACACACTAAGTAATATAACCAGAATTACAGGGAGTCCATGATTTACCAGGATTCCGGAAAAACAGGCGCATACCGCCAAAATCGCGCCCATCGAAAAATCTATACCCCCCATGATAAGGCAGGTCGTCAGACCGATGACGCATATTCCGTTGATCGCGGCCTGAGAAAGAATGATTCTGAAATTCGGCAGAGTACAAAAATTGCTGTCCGGTATCGACGAAAAAACCGCAATCACCAGGGCGGTGAAAAGCGTAACCAAACATTCCTGCCGCAATAAAAAAGCATATTTCTGTCTGCTCCAATTAATCACCGGCTCTGCACATCCTTTCCGGAGGCACATGCCAAAAGACGTTCCTGAGTACATTGGTCAGACGGTATCTCAGCTGCGACGCGGCCTTTATTAATCACCAGGACTCGATCGGCCATTCCTGCGATTTCCGGAACTTCTGAGCTGATGAAGAGAATGCCCATCCCCTGCGCGGCCAGACGGTCTATTTGAGCGTAAATTTCGGCTTTCGCTCCAACGTCAACACCTCTTGTGGGTTCGTTGAGGATAAGAACGCCGGGTTCTGTCTCAAGCCATTTTGCCAGGACCACCTTTTGCTGATTCCCGCCTGACAGGAAACGGATCTGCTGTTTTCCATCCCTCGTTTTGATATTGAAATTCATGATCGAGCGAGCCGCTGTTTTCCCGATTTCCTTTTTTCGCAGAAAAAGTCCTGCAAAACTGTACTTTTTGTATGAACTCAGGATGAGATTATTTTCCACAGAAAACTCCGTCACGATCCCTTCGTTGCGCCTGTCCGAAGGAACATAGGCAAGACCGTTCCGAATGGCTTCGGAGGGTCCCGTCCCGTTCAATCTTTTTTCTTTGACCCATATTGAACCTTTCGATATTTTACGAAGTCCGAAAAGACATTCCGCAAGGTCCGTTATGCCAGAGCCTGCCAGACCGTACAAGCCCAGAATTTCGTAAGAACTGAGCTGAAAAGAGACATCCTGGAGCCATCCGGAAGTCAGCTCTTTTACTTCCAAAACTGTTTCTCCTCCTGCGTGTTTGTTGCGCGGATAATAGTTTTCAATTCTGCGGCCTACCATCAATTCGACAATATCATGAATCTCGGTGTCAGCAACCTCAAGCTCCCCGACGTTCTCTCCGTCCCGAAGCACCAGGACCGTGTCGCATATTTGCCGTATCTCGTTCATTCGGTGGGAAACATAAATGACAGCCACACCTTGCGCTTTTAAGGCTCGAACGATTTCGAACATTTTTTGAACTTCGCCTTCCGTCAAAGCCGCGGATGGCTCATCCATAATGAGAACTTTCGCGCTGACGGAGACGGCGCGGGCAACTTCCACGATCTGCCGTTCGCGAATACGCAGAGACAAAACCTGAGCGTCGGGATCGATATCCGTTCCAAGCCGCTGCAACAGGGAGCGGGCATCCTCCCGCATCCGCTTTCTGTCAATTTTTCCGAGAGAGCTTCGGTATTCTTTCCGGTCAAGATAAATGTTTTCATAGACGCTTAGATTGGTGAACAGGTTTAGTTCCTGATGCATAATGGCGATACCGGCGTGCAAAGCCTGTAAAGAGTTCGCGTACGCGACGGGTTGATCGTTCAGGAAGATCGTACCGGAGTTCAGCTCATAAATGCCGGCAATAACTTTGACCAGGGTGGATTTTCCCGCGCCGTTCTCTCCCACCAGGCCCATGACCTGTCCGGGGCGCAGAGCAAAATTGACGTTTTTCAGCGCCTGATTGCCAGCAAAGGATTTGCAGATATTTTCCCCTCGCAGCACGTATCCACTCATGATCTCATCCTCACACGACAGCCGACTTTATCTCGTGTTGATCCAAAAATCCGGAAATTTCTTCTATCGTGGCCGCACCGCTTTTCGGGCCCATCAGGGTGACCGCCCGCGCTCCGGCAGCGTTCGCCATTTTTGCCGTACGTTCAAGAGCCCATCCATTCAGACAGCCATATATAAAAACGCTGTTGAAAGAATCTCCGGCCCCGGTAACGTCCACCACGCTCACGCGATGGCCGTCAACATTTATTTCGCGGTCTTTTGTAAAAACTCTGCATCCTTTTTTGGCCAGCGTCAGCACGACAATACGCACTCCTGCGTCTAACAACCCTGCAATCGCCTGGTTTACAGGCAGGGACAAATCAGAGGCATATTTCTCGATGCCCCATTCGTTGAAGAAAAGCAAATCCGCCATTTTGATCAAATACTGGTCTTCAATTCCGCCGTTAAACGCAGCCGGTTCCATGTCCCAAACCAGCTGCACTCCTTTTGATTTCAGAGATTTAAGAAGCGTTTCACATTCACGTATTTTTCTGATTTCTGGCAGGATGCTGTATACCACGGCTGCTTCTTCAAATAATCGAACCTGTGCTGGCGACAGGTCAATCGGTGGTTTATTCTTCGAGACGAAAATAGTTCTTTCTCCGCCCACGAGAATAATGGTGGTTTCGCTCTCAATACTCTCGTCGCCTGGCGTCACATAATCGGTACAGACTCCATACCTGTCGAGTTCCTGGACGATCTGCTCTCTGAGTCCGGGTTTCACCGTATCTATCAAATATGTCGGAATGCCGCAGGAGGCCATGACACAGGCAGCGTTCGAGATCAGCCCTCCGACCTTCGTTCCGATTTTTTTGACCATGACCTTATCGCCCAAAGCAGGCCAGGAAAGAGACTCGTAGTAAGTATCCAAAGAAGAAGATCCAATGGCCACAACGTATTTTTTATTTTCCATGTCCATGTCATCCTTTTTTATTATATTTTGGCGCACAGCCGGATGTCAAGAAGAAGAGCTGAAATGTGCCCGTCAGGCTCCTTCAGTCTTCCCAGATCCAGCGTTTGTGTGTGCTCAGAACAAAGACGAAGAGCAGCAGGCCGGCAATGGCAGGACACAGTGAACGGACCTGCGCAAAGACCGGACGTCGTTTGTAAAAATCCAGGTTCACGCGATCGGCCAGGGCGTGCAGGTTCAGGAGATGCAAAACGGGATAACCCCGCTGAAGGGCCAGCGCGATGATGCCATTGCCCGCTTCGAGGCGGTCGCCGGGATCCAGCAGACCGGGGGGCAGAGCGATTGCGGAGGCGTCGTGCCCCAGCGCGGTTTCCGAGCCTCCAATGCTGATCAGGAGCTTCGCCTTTGGACGATCCGGCGCTTCTGTCAATGACATTTTCAGGGCGAGGGTGGCCTCGAAGGAGGAGGTGCGGACAATCTTTCCCCCATTTTCACGTACAGCCTTCTCCAACACCGTTATTCCCTCTTCGAAGATGCCGCCTCCGTTTTCTCCATTACCTCCGCCGAGAGTATAAAAAAAGGGGATCGTTTTCAAAAATCCGCCGTTTCTCAAAATTTTTTCCAGTACCGGCCAGGGCGCTTCCGGACGATTGGCTCCCCAGGTCGAAGCGCCCAGAGAAACCGCCAGGTCGATCTGGAGTCCCCGGGTTTCGGCGGCGGCGAGGACGGAAAAAAGCATTCCGGGGAACGAGGCGGAGGAAAGCACGACAATCCGGTCTTCCGATGTTATTCCCAGTCGATCGAACCAGCGCAGCGTTTGTACCGCCCACAGAGGGTCACAGGCGCTGCGCTTCGATTCCAGACTGCCGAGGGTGGTCGTGATCGGGCTCCATTCGACGCCGATGAATCCGGTTTTGTCCACGTCCTCTTCAGGGTCGAGCTCAATACCCCGCCGAAAAAGTTCCTGCCAGAGATAATCCTGCGCCCTGCGAACCCGGTGGAAAAGTTCCGTTTCTTCAAAAGAAACTTTTTGGTTGGAGTTATAGGGGTTCTGCGAATCTTTTTCCTTCTGAAACCATAAAAAGCCCTCAAGCGACAACAGGATGAGAGTCAGGGCAATCAGCCGAGCAGGGGAGGAGCGGTCAAAAAAAGGATTTTTTCGCCTGTCGGTCATTTTTTTGCCCCTCACAGTCCCGGCAGTATCCGCTTCAGCAGAGTCATGCCGAACACGGTGACGAGTGTACAGGCGATCACGCCGCAGAGCGTCATGCCGAGCCCCTGACGTTCGCCGTCTGCGGCGATCAGGCCAGGGACGACCCAGCCCGTCTGACGAAGTCCGGGAGGCAGCAGAAACGCGAGCCCGATCTTCGCGGCCAGGGCGAGGAGCATCGCGGCGCCGACGCGCTCTCTTCCATAGAGTCTGAAAGTGCGGGCCGCCAGAGCCAGAGGGAAGGTCAGAGCCGTTCCCAGCAGAAGAGAAAAAAGAATTCGAGCCGGGTCGGAAATGCAGAGAGCCAGAATCCCCGGAGTGATGATGCCGCCGCAGCTCCAACCCGTTCGGCGGCTCCAGACGAGTCCCGTCAGGATGCCGAGAGCTACGGTCAGGCTTTGCGTTTGTGTGAACGAAAAAAGTGCGTTGGGGATCATTCGCCTGTCCTCTTTTGTTCGTTTCGTTCTTTCTGTTCAAGCAGAAATTTCAGCGGCCATCCGGCCACGTTCCCGCAGGCGAAGATGCGTCCGCGTCCCCTGCGCCAGGCGGCGAAGGACGGAGGATCTGTGATCCTGTCGTTCCACAGAACAGCTCCGCTGGGGAAAAGGGGCCGGCGCTGCCGCGTAAACACCGTCTCTTTCCAGGGGCGCTCTTCAATCCAGGTCCGGAAGTTTTTCAGCCGCGCTTCACGGTCGGGCCGATGATGGTAGAGAAGGATCGTTTCCTCAGGCTGCCAGCCGGTCTCTTCAAAAAGAAGGCCGGTACTTTCAGGATCGTTGGCGG
>JAISUO010000046.1 GCA_031272035.1 Synergistaceae bacterium | reverse complement strand
TTGGCTCCGGCTCATCCGGTCGGAAAAGGAGGAGGAAATCGAAATGCTGGCGACAAAAACCCCTGAGATGGAAGCGGCGGTGGGGCGTCTGAAGCAACTCAGCGCGGACGAACGGACGCAGATGCTGTACGAGGCGCGCCAACTTTTTCTGATGGACGAGCAGGTGCGGCGGGCCGATGCCAGAGCGGAAGGCAGAGCAGAAGGCAAAGCGGAGGGCAGGGCAGAGGGTAAAGCGGAAGTGGCCCGCAATATGTTCGCCATGGGTTGGGATGCGGAGAAAATCGCCCAGGCGACGAACCTTCCCGTGAGTGATATACAAAAGCTCATTTCAAGCCTGACGGAAAAATAAAATAAGGGGGCGGCCTCCGCCCCCTTGACTTCCAATCAGTTTTCGTCCCTGGTGACGACCTCCCGGACGGGGACGTTACGGCGCGGCGGCGGCCACCACGTCGGCGAACCCCAACATCATGGCGAGGGGGATCGTCAGGACGATGGACAGCACCACTCTCTCGAACCATATGACGATGATGTCCCGCAGTTTAATCGGAATGTCCGTTCCCATAAGGCAGGGAATGCTCGCCGAGAAGAAAAGTATCTCGGAAATGCTCACCACGGCGATGACGAACCCCAGAAGGGGCGTCGCCTTTTTCGCGATCAGCAGCGCGGGAAGAAACATTTCCGGCAGGCTGATGGCCGCCGCTTTCCCCGCGAGGGCCGCGTCTGACACGCCGAACACCGAAAAGAAGGGATAGAACAGATAGCCGAACCAGTCGAACAGGGGCGTGTACTCGGCCAGGACGAGCCCCAGCAGCCCCACCGATGTTATGGACGGAATCACGGCGAAAGCCATGTTAAGCCCCGCTTTGAGGTTGTTGAAGGTCATTTTGGCAAGGGGTTCCGCCTGTTCGCCGACCTGTATCCCCGCCTCCCATGCGTGCCTGAAGCGATTGCCGGTATAGTCGGGATCGGGGTTCGGCTTGTCGCCGAAATAGGTGTTGGGGTACGAGCAGAGCGGCCAGATATAGGCCGTGATGGCCGTTACGACGAAGGTCACCAAAAGGCTGACCCAGAAATACAGAGTCCAGTGCTCCATAAGGTTCAAGGTCCTCGCGACGACCAGAAGAAACGTGGCGGAAACGGTGGAAAACCCTGTGGCGACGATGGCGGCCTCACGAACGGAGTATTTTCCCTGACGGTACATGTTGTTCGTGATGATCAGCGCGATGGAGTAACTGCCCACGAAAGAGGCCACCGCGTCGATGGCAGAGCGCCCCGGCGTGCGGAAACAGGGCCGCATGATGGGGGTCATGAGCACTCCCGTGAACTCCATCAGCCCGAAGCTGGCGAGAAACGCCAGAAAAACCGACCCGATGGGGATGACGAGGCCCACGGGCATGGCCAGTTTCTCGAACAGGAAAGGTCCGAAATCGGGACGCCAAAGCCATGCCAGATCGGGGAGCAATTTGAAATACAGAACCGTGCCGATGATCGCTCCGCAGACCTTGGCGAGGGAGAAAAAGATGGACATTCCGTCTTTGTTCCAGGTTCTGCGGATGAAAGGAAGCGCCGCCCCGCAGTACATAAGGATAAGGATATAAATTTTCGCGCCCTCCAGCCAGTTGGCCGTGATGAACGAAATGATGTGGTCCACCGGAATGGTTGAACGCCCGCCGATGGTAACGGGGCAAAAGAACATGAACACTCCGAACAGGCTGTAACCGAGAAACTTGATCAAACCTTTGCTGCTGCCTTGCACTTCATTACCGGCCATGATGCGATTTCCTCCTTTTGACCTTTTTCTGACCTTTCTTTGGCCTTTTACCAACCCTGTTTTAAAATGCCATTGCCGCAAAAATTCGCCCTCATTATATAACGAAAATTTACCTGAAATTAATGAAGAAAATAGACGTAATGCATTCCATGAAGGGATTTCAGGTCCTGTTTTGGTGAGCCTGCATTTCAGAATTTCAGTCGCATAACCGTATAATAGTGTAAAGAAAAGTACGAATCGCCAGCGAGAGGAGAATGCGCCATGACACTGGAGTACATGTGGAGTGTACTTGCCTTTTCTTTTGGAATGGCGGCTACGCCCGGTCCCAATAACACCATTATTTTTTCTTCCGGACTCAACTACGGCTTTTTTCCTTCTCTGTCTTACATGCTGGGGGTCACGGTGGGGTTGCCTCTGATGATCGTAGCTGTCGCCTGGGGGCTGGGGGAGTTTTTTGACGCTTTTCCGGCGATTTATGAAGGGGTTCGGTACACGGGAGCAGTATACATTCTCTATCTTTCCTGGAAAATCGCCACGGCGCGCCCCCCCGAAAAGGATGACACGAAAGAGGAATTTTCAGACAAACGAAATCATCGCCTCACCTTTTGGGACGCGGTTTTGCTTCAATGGACAAATCCCAAAGCCTGGATACTGGCGGTGACAGGCGTCGCCACGTATATTGGCGCGGACCTGCCCGCGGCAAAACTGGTTTTTTACTGTGGGGCCTTTGCCGTCATGAGCTTTCTCAGTCTTGCGGGCTGGTGCCTTGGAGGCGTGTTTTCAGGGCGTCTCATCCATTCGCCCCGACTTTACAGAATAATGAACGGGGTCATGGGCCTTTTACTGGCGGCTTCCGTCATTTCCTTATTTTAAATTCAGTTTTTAATGTAGATATGCTATCATATATTCGCTAAATGATCTAAATAAAATGAAAAAATAAATTTTTATTAATAATAATTCGTAACAAGACCATGTGGACAAGCCATTTCAAGCTGTTCTACATGGTCCTGTTAAGTTAAGTTCAAGTATCAGTTAAAAAAATACAGTGGAAACAAAGCAATAGCTTCTACGTAAGTAATCAGAAAAAGGGCCAAAATAAGAGCCAGCAGATAGGGAACAGACTCTTTGATGATTGGTTCCAATTTGATTCCGCTGATATTACAGGCTACGTATAGGCAAGCCCCCACTGGTGGAGTGGTTTGGCCAATGGCAAGATTCACGACCATAATAATCCCCGTAAGTATCGGAGGGACGCCGACGTTGGTCAATACCGGCAACAGTATGGGAGTCAGGAGAACGATAGCGGCTGATGGATTCAGGAAACAACCCGCAATGAGGAGAATAATATTGAAAAGCAGGAGCAGTACATACTTATTGTTTGTTACATTCAGAAAAAATTGTGCTATGGCCTGAGGAATTCTTTGGGAGGTTAGAATCCATCCGAAATAATTGGCAGTCGCCATGATGAACATGATAACCGCTGTAGCGCAGGCTGAATCGAAAAGAATTTTTGGAAGGTCGGAAAGTCGCATTTCTCTATAGATGCACAATCCCACGAAAAGTCCGTAAAAAACAGCTACAGCGGCAGCTTCAGTGGGAGTAAAGATGCCGGAGTAAATCCCACCCAGAATGATGCACGGCATCATAATGGCCCATAAACTGCTGAATACCGCTTTTTTGGGATGTTCATCGGCAGCTTCCTGGCTTTGTTCAGCCTGTTTGAGGCCATTCCGTTTCGCGTATAAATAAGCGATAAACATCATCGCCACTCCCATGAGAATGCCAGGAAAAAGGCCAGCAACAAACAACTGACTGATGGAAACATTGGCAAGAACTCCATAGATCACCATGGGGACACTGGGAGGAATGACCTGCCCTACCGTTCCTGCTGCCGCCACCGTTGCTGCCGCAAAGCTGCCTTTATAGCCCTGCCTGACCATCGACGGCAACATAACGGAGCCAATAGCGGCAGTCGTAGCAGGACTGGAACCTGATATGGCGGCAAAAATCATCGACGCAAAAATAGATACCATCGCCAACCCGCCTGTAACTTTACCCATGAACGCCATAGCGAAAGCGACCAACCGTTTCGAGATTCCCCCAACGCTCATAATGTTCCCCGCCAGAATAAAAAAAGGGATTGCCATCAAAGGAAAGGAATCTACTCCCTTGAACATCGTTTGCGTTCCGATGATCAGTGGAGTGCTGCCAGACAGTATGAGGGTGAATACTGCGGAAAAACCAAGGCAGACAGCGATGGGGACACCGATGATAAGCGCGAAAAAGAAGGAACAAAAGAGGATAAACGTCATTTTGCCTTCCCCCTCAAAGAAAGCAGATTTATTACACCTTCCGCAGCATAATAAAGCATCATGAAAAAACTCCCCACCGCTATACCCAAGTAAGGAAACAACATGGGAATTTCTGTTGCAGGAGAAAACTGAACCCATAATCTGGGAGACATGCTTATCGTGTAGCAGAACGTCACTGCAAAAAAGAACACCGTAACCATATTTGCGATGAATTGTAAAAATTTGTTCGCTGATCGCGGAAGGGCATTGCGCAACATTTCCATACCAATATGGTTTCCTCGCTTTGCGGCGGCTATGGATCCAAGGAAAGAAACCCACACGAAAAGATACCTTGCAGATTCTTCAGACCAGGAAAGAGGCGCTTCAAAGCAATAACGCCATATCACCTGCATAAAGATGATGACAGACATCGCTCCGAATAAAATGGATAACGTCCAAAGTAAAACTTTGTCCAATTTTTCAAAAAAATATTCCATGAATCGATCCAATGTAACCACCTCTTTCTGCAAAACACAAATGATCCAGGAAACTTTCGTATTGTGCAAAGGTTTCCTGGATCGTCTTGCATTATTTCACAGCAAGAATCTGTTCAATGATTGTACCAAAATCGCCCGCATAACTTTCATATACGGATTTTACTGCATCCCGAAATGCGTTCGGGTCCGGCGTAGTAACTGTGACTTTTTGTTCCCTGATTTGTTGTAGATAGTCCGATTCTACGTCCGTCGAGAGCTTTCTCTGAATATCTCCTGCTTCCTTTGCTGCTTTCAGAATCGCGTCTTTTTGCACCTGAGAAAAACCATCAAAAAGATCTTTTCTGATAAGCAGCGGTTCTGCCGCGTATATATGGTGGGTTATTGCGAAATAAGGTTGTACTTCATAGAGTTTATAGGCGATCATATGACCATTCGGATTTTCCTGTCCATCCACTGTTTTCAACTGCAAGGCAGCAAATAACTCACTAAAAGCCATCGGAGTGGGAATAGCTCCTAAAGCCTCGAAAGTAGCAATGTAGACTTTGCTCTCCGGAACTCGAATTTTCAGCCCTTTCAGATCCTCAGCAGAATTGATTGGCCTTTTGGAATTACTTATGTTTCTGAATCCATTATCCCAAAAGTAGAGAAGCTGTAAATTTTTGTTTTCTAATTTTTGCGCTAAAGTTTTACCAATTTCACCGTCCAAGACTTTGTATACAACATCCCGGTCCGGAAAAAGAAAAGGCATGTCCAGAACGCCGAAAGCCTTTTCAAAATTGGTAACAGCCATTGATGACTCCAATGCTATATCGATAGTCCCGAATTGTACAGCTTCCACGGCCTGTCTTCCTGAAGCCAGTTCGTTGTTGGGGAAAATGTCGATTTTAATTGTACCGTCTGAATACTTCTCGACGCGTTCCTTGAATTCCAACGCACCCTTGTGATAAGGATGCCCAATAGGGCCGGGATGATGCATTTTCAGGCTATACGTATTTTCCGCCGCAAAACCGTTTAAAGATGAAAAAAACAACACTAACGCCGCACACAGAAATCTGATTGCAAGTTTTTTCACTTTAAAATCCTCCTTATAAAATATATTATTGATCAATAACTGAGCCGTCTATGTGAAGTCTCGTTTCAATCTTTCTGCGGTCGAACGGAAATTTTTCCTCCGCTCCGGGAGCAAGCTCCACACCAATGCCGGGAGTGTCCGGAATGATGATGAATCCGTTTTCACACTTTAAAGTATTTTTTACTACATCTTTTTGGTGGAATTTGTCGCTGTGTTCCGCGCTGACTTTACCATCGACGAACCGTTCAGTTGCCGCTCCTCGATCGTCTCCGGGATATTCCTGCAGGGCAAAATTAGGGATACAGGCCGCGATTTGTATGCAGGCTGCTGTACTGACGGGGCTGAGTGGGTTGTGCGGCACGACTCCCACCTCGTTGGCTTCGGCAAGAGCTGCTATTTTTTTTGCTCCGGTGATTCCTCCACACATGCAAACATCGGGCCTGACGTAAGATACCGCGTTTCGACGCAACAACAATTCGAACTCCTGCGGGGTGTGAAATCGTTCTCCTGTGGCAATGGGAATATGAATTTTTTCGGCTATCGCTGCCATAGCGTCAAAATTATCCGGTGTAGTCGGATCTTCGAAAAAGTAAGGATGGTATTTTTCAATTCCACGCGCCAGGACTATGGCCTCGGCTGGTTTCAGCTGGCGGTGAATTTCGATACAGAGATCCACGGTGTCACCAACAGCTTCCCTGTATTGTCTTACCCGATCGATAGCACGTTCCATTTTCTGTACATGAGTCTCAAAATAGGGCTTACTGCGCGGTTCATCCAAAAAAGGAGTCAGGTGGCCAATAGCGGTAAAGCCTTTGTTCTTAGCGTCAATACAATTTTTGACGAGTTCCTCTGTATTTTGTCCCCCCACATGATAATAGACCCGCGCTTTATAACGGCATTTTCCGCCTAAAAGCTGATATACCGGCACTCCGAAATACTTCCCGGCAATATCCCAGAGTGCGATATCGATGGCGCTCAATGCTCCCATAATGGCCGCTCCTCTGAAATGATAAGCACGATACATGTACTGCCAGAGATGTTCGATCCTGAGGGGATTCTGACCTATCAGACATTGAGCGAAGGAATTAATGGCTTCCCGCGATGCGTCGAGGAATGCCCAAGTCCCGGATTCTCCCAACCCGACTATTCCTTCATCGGTATGGACCTCTGCAAACAAAAAACGATTGATACCTATTGCCTTAACATCTGTGATTTTCATATTATGACCTCCCTGTTCAAAAACATATATTGATGTTGTCAACGCCGTTATTGTCTTCTGCGCAGATCAACGTCCTTTCTTTATAAAAAATTGGTAGGAGGTAGGACCAATTTGTCCTGCGAAAAAAAGAGGTGCACAAACCTCCTTTTTACTTCAGTATCAATTTTACTCCTTTAAGGTGTTCTTTTGCAAGTTTTACAGCTTTGTCCGTTTGTCCCTTTTTTATAGCATTGAAAATATTTATGTGTTCTTTATGTCTGGCTGCAGCATTAAGAACTGTGGAACCATTTTTTTTCCAAAATTCTTTCCAGGCTAGACTGATATTGAAATAAAACCCATACAGCAAAGTATTTTCCGTCAATCTAACTAACTCCACTTCAAAATTCAGATTGGGGAGATCGCTGATATCTTCTGCTTTGTTTTTTTCGGCCTCTCTTAAAAGGAGAGTCTCCAATTCCGAATAGTCCGGACAGGGGTGTTGCATGGACAGCAATCCTACAGCATAAGGTTCCACCATTTCGCGGATTTGGAGCAGTTTTTCCAGAACTCTCCCGTCAAAAACCTGTTTTTCTACAATCAGTCCGCTGATGTCACTGACATAGGTACCTGCGCCATGGGATATGTGTATATATCCCTGCGATTGCATACTCTTTAACGCTTCTCTTATGGAGTTTCTGCTTACATCAAGCGTTTGAGCCAAATCTCTTTCGGAAGGCAGTTTATTTCCGGGATTCAGCTTGTTGGAGAGAATGTATTCTTTTATAAGATTGAGAATCGTATCATGAACAACGACTCTTTTTATCGGCGTAAGTTCCAAAGTATCGCTTCCTTTCTCGTTGAGATTTTTCTGCATAGAACAGTTGGGATATAAAAAGACAAGGTTTCCTTTTTCTGTCGATCAGACCTTTCATTTCCTTATTTTGACGCGCTGCCGACGCCCAACAGGCGGTACGCGGCGAGGCCGGCCAGCTCTCTCAGGGCCATGCAGGAATCGTAAAACGCCAGAGCGCTGACTCCCAGAATATTGACGGCAAAACGCCCCCGGGTGGAGCGCCATCCGGAGGGCCAGGGAAGAAGCTCCACGTCGGGCATTTGCCGCCTCGCCATCCAGAGCGTCCGACGCATGTGGAAAGCCGTGGTGGAAAGAACGACCCGCTTGAATCCCCGTTGCCTCACGATTTTCGCGGTCTCTCTCAGATTTTCCCAGGTGTTTCGGGAGCTCGCATCCACCAGCACTTCCCCTTCGAATCCCAGCCGTTTCGCCTCACCGCGGAGATAATCCTCGTACACCGAGGCGTCCCCTTCCTCCCAGGCCCCCGAATAGAGCAGAGGCCAGCCGCGGCTTTTGGCCGCCAGAATCCCCTCCGCCAAACGCTGAAAGGACTGAGCGGACAGTTCCACCTCCGTCCCGGCCTCCCCGGAAACGTCGAGAACGGGGTGCGTGTCGCCTCCGGCCAGGGCCAGAACCAGCGTTGGGGTTTCGTCTCGGGGCAGAGGCGGACGGCCCGTCTCCACCTGCCTCATCAGAAAATCCGACGTCACCGGCATGAACAGAGCGTACAACAGAACGAGGAGAAAAAGCGCAGCCCGACTTCGCCACTTTTCACCCCGGCTCCGCGCACCGAGAGCCTGCCACAGCAGAAGGGGAAACAGCAGAGCGAAAAAACACCCCGGAGGTGTCAAAAGCCCGCCGATCAGTTTATAAAGGAAAAAAACGACCCCGCCGTACACCTGAACCTCCCCTGTTCCGCCTCTGACTGACGCTCCGTGTAGTATATACCATGCCGATCAGAATATTTCGTACAAAATAAAAAACGAGCAGCGCGAAACAATCGGATTTACGTGATTGACACAGCTCCTTGCGTCAGAAAGAGCCTGACACATTTTTTCTGTCCGACATAAGCGAATACACGTGATTTTTTAAAGAAACAGCATAAGACTATAGTATTACATGGATTTAAAAAATATGCTACACTCCAGACAGTCTAATGTGCGCTTTGCCCTGTGGAACGCAAGTTCTGCTGTGGCGGGCCGTTATTTTTGTACACAAAAAACGCGAAATTCGACAAATGCGCCTGCATGTGCCTCCGCATTGTCAGAAGGAGGTGAGCGAAATGAAATATCGTATTCTGACCGCGTGTCTGGAACAGACGCAGAAGTTCGACACGGAAAACGCTTATCAAACTTATATTAAAGGGCTTGACCGCAAGCGTGTCAGGTACAGAATTCTCGATAAGCAAAACCAGTCCGACGGCAGCGTTGTCATAAAGATGCTCAGGGACTACAGCACGTATCCCACAGGCGATTATCTGAACTGACGTTCCAGGGGCCGAATGAAAGGAAGGCAAATGAAAGGAAGGTAAAAACAATGAGACGCATTCAATTCGCGTGTCTTCATCAGACGCTTCATTTTCAGCTTCGGGACGGATTTGCTCCGGAGCAGGCGGCAAAGAAAGCGAGGGAAGAATACGAAGACTATAAAAACTCCCTCGACTACAACCATACGAAGTACAAAATCCTCGACGAAAAAACGTGTGACAACGGCTCCATCATCGTCAGGATAAAAAAACAGCTCAACAGCTACGATGTAGGAAATTATTTGGATTGATGCCACACACAGTCATATGCTCTCGCCGGAGATGGGGCATATGACTTTTTTTTGGTAAAAGCCCGCGCAACCCGGCTGAAGACTTCAAAACCACAAACCTGCCGTATCCTCCGTGACGTTTGGCTTAACATAACTTTACACAAATAACTTAACACAAATAGATTAGACATCTCTATATCTCTGCTCTATAATGATCAAACAATCTTTTAACAAATTAATTTGATTATTTTCTGATAAAGAGGTGATCATAGGGGACGCTGAATCCTTTTCGGCGATATGTACAGGGGTGTTGACGGATGGTTTTTATGGTCTGAAATTGGGAAGATTATGATTGTCCCGAGGAGGGTGTTTATTCAAATGAAGAAGCTATATATTGTGCTGTCGATATGCGTTCTGCTGGCGGTTGCCGCAGGGGCGGCCTTTGCGCAGGGCGATACGCTTACGGTCATTATGGCCGCCGATTCCAAGAGCCTCGATCCTCACGCCGCTCCGGACCTGGCCTCCACCGGCGTTATGAACCAGATGATGGAGTCTCTGATCACGATTCGAGACGGCGAAATTGTTCCTCTGCTGGCGGAAAAGTACGAAAAGTTGGACGACCTGAACTATAAATTTTATCTCAGAAAGGGCGTCAAATTCCACAACGGCGAGGAACTGAAGGCCTCGGACGTGAAGTTCACCTTCACCCGCGCCGTGAACACGGGCAAGGTCATCGACTACGTGGTCCGCAACATCGACATCGACAAAATTCAGATCCTCGACGACTACACCATCATCGTCCCCTCGAAGACGCCGGACAGCAGCTTTCTGGCCTGCCTTTCCCACTACTGCGCCGGGGTCATTCTCAGCGAGAAGGCCGTGAAGGACGCCGGAGACAACGTGGGCACCCAGCCCGTGGGGACGGGCCCCTATCAGTTCGTGAGCTGGCAGAAGGGCAACCGCATCGTCCTCAAGGGCTTCGACGGCTACTGGGGCGACAAGGCGAAGACTCCGAACCTGATTTTCCGCACCATCACGGAGGGAACCAGCCGCTGCATCGAACTGGAGACCGGAGGCGCGGACGTGGCGCTGAACATTCTGCCCATCGATGTGGACAAGGTTTCGAACAACGCAAAACTCTCCCTTCTGAGAGTTCCCTCCCGCAGCGTCATGTACCTGGGCATGAACGTCTCCAACGAGCCTCTCAGCGACATCCGCGTGCGTAAGGCCATCAACCTGGCCGTGGACAACCGGCCCATCGTGAAAATAGCCTTCCGCAACGTGGGACAGCCTCCAAGAGGTCCCGTGCCGCCCACCATCAAGTATTACGACACCAGTCTGCCGGAAATTCTGCCGGACGTGGAGAAGGCCAAAGCCCTTCTTGCGGAGGCCGGCTATAAGGACGGCATGAAGCTGGAGCTCTGGTGCCGCGACGACAAAACCTACACGGACACGGCGACCATCATTCAGAGCCAGCTCAAAAAGGTGGGAATCGACATCTCCATTCAGGTCATGGAGTGGGGCGCGTTCCTCGAAAAGCTGAAACAGCGGGAACAGCAGCTCTACCTGCAGGCATGGAACTCGGTCATCGCCGACCCGGACTACAGCCTGTTCGGGGTGTTCCACTCCTCCCAGAAGCTGACGGGGCTCAACCGAGGCGTCTACGGAAATCCGGAGGTGGACAAGCTGCTGGAGGAGGGCAAGCGCGTCAACGACGGCCCTGAACGCGAGGCGATCTACCACAAGCTGCAGCACATGATTCTGGACGACGCCGCCTGGGGATACCTGCACGTCAACGACCTTCTGATCGGAATGCAGAAAAACGTCAAAGGCTTCATCTTCGAGCCCTCCGGAAATCATCAGTACTATCAGACTTATTTCGAATAGAATATAAATTCCGGTGACTCTCAGGGGGGCAAAGGTTTGCAGACCGGCTCCGTCCCCCTGAGCCCTGCCCTTGAGCTTTGATTAATTCCTGTCATTTTCGCGGAGGTGACGCCTGTGTGGAGGTATGTGCTTCGCAGAGTTTTGTATCTTCTGCCGGTTTTCGTCGGCATCAGCTTTTTTGTCTTTCTCATGCTGCATCTGACGCCCGGCGACCCCGCCAAGATGATTCTGGGGGACACCGCCACCGAAGAAAGCGTGCAGGAACTTCGCAGAGAAATGGGGCTGAACGATCCCTTTCTGCTCCAATACTGGCGTTACATCAAAAATGCCATCGCCGGCAACATCGGAAGGTCCTACATCACAAAAAGCAGCGTCGCCCACGAGGTGATGCAGGCCTTCCCCGCCACGGTGAAACTGGCGCTTTTTTCCATCGTGCTGGCGATAGCCATCGGGGTTCCTCTTGGGGTCATCTCCGCCATTCGTCAGTACTCTTTGATGGATAACCTGGCCATGGGATTTGCGCTGGTGGGTATTTCCATGCCGGTGTTCTGGCTGGGGCTTCTGCTGATTCTCCTTTTCAGCGTGCACCTGGGCTGGTTTCCGGCGTCGGGATTCGATCGTTTCCGCCAGATGATCCTTCCGGCCGTGACGCTTTCCACGCCCTCTCTGGCCATTATCTCCCGAATGTCCCGCTCCAGTATGCTGGAGGTCATCCGTCAGGACTACATCCGGACGGCCCGGGCCAAGGGGCAGACGGAGTTCCGGGTCATTCGGGACCACGCCCTGAACAACGCGCTCATCCCCATCGTGACCATCATTGGACTTCAGTTCGGCGGCCTTCTGGAGGGAGCCGTGGTGACGGAGGCGGTTTTCGCCGTTCCGGGCATCGGCAGCCTTCTGGTGGAGGCCATCAAGACGCGGGATTATCCCATGGTGCTGGGGGGCGTGCTCTTCATCGGCATCGTGTTCAGTCTGGTGAACCTGGTGGTGGACGTTTTGTACGCCTGGATCGATCCGCGTATCAAGGCGCAGTATCAGGAGAGGGGGTAGCGGACCGTGAGCGACCTCGGAAAAAAGAAGTACGGCGGTCTGTGGGCGCGTTTTCGCAAAAACCGCATGGCCCTGTTTGGAGGGATCATGATCACGGGGCTGGCGGTGGTGGCCGTGTTCGCCCCCTGGATTGCCCCGTTCCCCTACGACGAACAGGACTTCATGGTGGCGCAGGAGCCGCCCTCCAGGGACCACTGGTTCGGCACGGACGAATTTGGGCGGGACATCTTCAGCCGCATCGTCTACGCGTCCCGAATTTCGCTGGAGGTGGGGTTCATCGCCGTGAGCATCGGCATGTTCGTGGGGGGGATGCTGGGGTCCATCGCCGGGTACTACGGGCAGAGGCTCGACAACATGATCATGCGCGCCATGGATATTCTGCTGGCGGTGCCCTCCACGATTCTGGCCATCGCCATCGCGGCCACCCTGGGACCGGGGCTTTTCAACCTCATGCTGGCCGTGGGAATTTCCACCATCCCCCGTTACGCGCGGATCGTGCGGGCCTCCGTCCTGTCCATCCGACACCTGGAGTTCATTGAGGCGGCGAAGGCCGTGGGGTCCAGCGACCTGCGCATTATCGCGAAGCACATTCTCCCCAACTGTCTGGCTCCGGTGATCGTTCAGGCGACGCTGGGAGTGGCCTCGGCCATCCTGAACACGGCGGGGCTTTCCTTCATCGGGCTGGGCATTCAGCCCCCGACTCCGGAATGGGGAGCCATGCTGTCCGGGGCCCGAACCTACATTCGGGACTACCCCTACATGATGATTTCCCCGGGGCTGGCCATTATGATAACGGTGCTGGCGCTGAATTTCCTGGGCGACGGCCTTCGGGACGCGCTGGACCCGAAGCTGAAACGATAAGGCTCCGGCGGAATCTGCGCAAAACGCGAAAAAAGAGGAAGGGCCGATTGAACAATGCTGACGGAACGGGAAAAGGAATTTTTGGCGCGGCTGGATCGCGAAACTTTGATGTCCCACCTGCGGAATATCGCGTCGTTCAATCGGCGCAGTGACGGAGAGGGAGAGCGACAGGCGCGAGGGTACATTCTGGAGCGGCTGAAACAGGAGGGAATTTCCTGCGGCGAAAGCTCCGAACCGGGCATTCTGAGCTTTGGAAGGGAAGCGTCCGTTCGAACCCATCCGTCGAAATCTTTTCCGCAGGGCCAGACGTTCACGGCGAAATCCTGGAATTTCTCGGTCTCCGCGGATTCCCGTCCGGCGACGGGAACCGCTGTGGTTCTGACCGAAGGACCCTCCGGCATTCTGGACTTGCTGTCCTCCATGAAACCCGCCGGTCAAAACCGGGACCTTGCGGGGCGTGTGGTTCTGTCCCGCTTTTTTTCGCCTCCCAGAATTTTGGACGCGGCCGCCCGGGGGGCAGTCGCCTTTGTTATCTGCTGGCCCCGGGGGGACGAAAAGGAAATTCACCACAGCGGCGCCGTCATGTGGTGGGGAACGCCAAACCCCGAAGAAAGCGCGTGGGCGCCGTCCATTCCGGTGGTGGGCGTCAACGGGATCGACGGAAACAGGCTCATTGAGGCGGTGGAAAAAGAGGGAGAGGGAGAAATTGTCCTCGAAGTTTCCTCCGACTGCAGAGAAGCGGTGACGCCGGTTTATCGCGTGGAGGCCGAAATTCCCTCCACGGAGGGGGATCCGCACTTCATCCTCCTGGGGGCGCATCTCGACAGCAAATATCTCGGGGCCACGGACAACGCCACGGGCGCGGCTCTGCTCCTGTCCCTGGCGGAAGCGGTCTCCCGGCTGAAGTACAGAAAATGGGGCGTCAAAATGTGCTGGTGGTCGGGGCACGAGTTCGGACGATACACGGGGTCCTCCATCTACGCCAGAGATTGCTTCGACGAGCTGGAGGAATATTGCATCGCCTGCGCGAACGCCGATATGCCCGGCATGAAGGACGCGAACAACTGGACCTCCATCACGGCCGGACCCGACCTCTTCGACCTGGCGGCCGGGGCCGTTCTGGACGTGACGGGGCAGAAGGGCGTTCCCTCCGGACGCGTTCGATCCTGGGATCAGTCTTTTCAGAATCTGGGCATTTCCACTCTGTTCGCCTGGAGTTCTCTCCTGGCTCCGGACAGCCCCTGTCGCACGGGGCGGGGGAATATGCCCTGGTGGTGGCACACGGAAGCGGACACTCTGGAGTTCTGCGATCCCGACGTGTTTGAAACGGACGCGAAGCTCTACATGACCGGCCTCTTCCGCCTCATCGCCTCCGGGGAGGAAAATAAAAACCAACCCTTTCAGGTGGAAAAACTCTGGAAGGCCGTCGACGAACGTCTTGCGCAGCTTCAGGGGGAACTGTCCGGGGCAGCGGACCTCTCCGGCGTTCGGGAACGTCTCGGCGAGGGGCTGCGGGAGTGGAGGAAAAGGGAGCGTTCTCCCGAAGAGTCTCTGCGAGCGGTTCGTCTGCTCAACCGCATGTGGTATTCCGCACGGGCTTCCTTTCTGCAGGACTGGGGAGACGGCAGCGAGTTTGTCCCAGGGCTTTCGGAGGCGGCTTCCCTGCTGCGCAGTGGAATTTCAAAAACGGATGTCCGCAAAACGACGATCGTCGTCAACTACGCCAAAACTCAGAGAAACAGACTTCGAATGCTCGCGGAAGGTCTGAAGCGCCTCGCCGCGGAGCGCCCTTCAGTCAGCACGTCGCCCTCGGGGTGAAACATGGGCGGTTGTTCCACGCCGCGCATGGCCCCGACAGGGAAGCTCTGACGGAAAGGGATCAATGATGGCGTACAGCGAGCTCATAAAAAATTTCGACCGTATCCGCGATTTTCTGCGCGAGTTTTTCGTGTACGGGTTCAGGAACCGCGGCGAGTACGACGCGAAAAGCGGCAGAACGTACGACGACGAGCGCCGGCGCATGGAAAGCTGGCTGGGAAGCTACATGTCCTTCCGTCGGGAAGCGTCCGGCAAGAACGTATTCATCTCCATCGACAGCCGCTCGATTCGCCGCAACCCCCTTTACAACGCCTTCAAGGCCAAAAGTTTCACCGCAAACGACCTCGTTCTCCATTTTTATATCCTGGACATTCTCGCGGACGGGGGAAGGATGTCGGTGCGGGAGATTCTCGAAAAAATCGACGGCGAATACCTGTCGCGGGTCAAAACGCCGCTTGAGTTCGACGAGTCCACGGTTCGCAAAAAACTCAAAGAATACGAAAGTTTGGGACTTCTGTGCTCCGAAAAATCAGGGAAACAGGTGCTGTACGCCAGATCCGACCGATCGTCCGTTGACGGAACGAATGAGTTCAACGACCGGAGTTGGAAGGAGGCCGCCGCGTTTTTCTCCGAGGCCGACCCTCTGGGGGTGATCGGCTCCACACTGTTGGACAGGGACAAATCGCCGCCGGACTATTTCGGCTTCAAGCACCATTACATTCTTCACGCCATGGAGAGCGAAATCCTGTACGGTCTGCTGGATGCCATCCACAGGCGGTTCCGCGTGGAGCTGAAGATTTTCAGTCCCCGCCGCGGGGAGCCCTCGTCTCACATCGTCGTCCCGCTGAAGATTTACATTTCCGCGCAGAACGGCAGGCGCTACCTGCTGGCTTACAACGCCCGCTTCAAACGGCATATTTTTTACCGTCTGGACAGCGTCAGAACCCTTGTTTTAAAGGAGCCCGAACCCGCCTTCGAGAGATACGAAAAATCGGCGGAGGCCTTCAGAAAGACTTTGTGGGGTGTCGCCGCTCCGAAACGGGACTCGTTCGATCACGTCGAGATGGACGTCCGCGTGAAGAAAGGCGAGCAGCACATCATCGGCCGCCTGAATCGGGAAAAGCGCGGCGGGAGCGTCTGTGTTCTGAACGGTGACGATGGTGAAAAACTCTGTCGATTTTCGGCGGACGTGAAGGACGCCGCGGAAATGCTTCCCTGGCTCCGAACCTTCATCGGGCGCATCGCCGATCTGCGTTGCAGCGAAGATCCCGTCATAAAGACGTTCCGCGAGGACATTCGGGCGATGGAGAAGATGTACGGGGTGAACGACGATGCTGTTCTCTGAAATTTACGGAAGTTATTTCAGCGTCCTTGCCGCCGTGCTGGAAGAAGCCGTGTCCGGAACCCTGACTCCGGAGCGAAGGGACGCAATCGCGGGAGAAAAAGCCTTTGCGGAAAGCGCGCTCCGCATCGTCTCCGCTCTGGAAACCGGCGAGTGGCCGCTGCTGGATGAACGGTTGCGCACTCCCGTGAAACATATCCCCACGATGCCGCTCACGACCCTGCAAAAGCGTTGGATGAAGGCGCTCCTCTCCGACCCGCGGATTCGCCTGTTCGAGCCCCCGACCACCGGGCTGGAGGACGTGGAACCCCTGTACGACCCGGACGTGTTCGTGTACTTCGACCGCTACGAAGACGGCGACCCTTACGGGGACGAGAGATATATCCGGCATTTCCGCACAATTCTGACAGCGCTGCGGGAGGGGAGAAAGCTGAAAATCCGCTTCCTTGGCGGCAAGGGGCGTAAACACATCTGGACATGCGTCCCTCACAGGCTGGAATACTCCTCGAAGGACGACAAGTTTCGGCTCGTGATTACGTCCTTCCCAAACGCGTCCTACATCAACGTCGCGAGAATCACGTCCTGCGCGCTTCTGGAGCCTTACACTCCCGAAGAACACGGAGAGCCGGTACGCGAAACCAAAACGCTGACGCTGGAGCTCATCGACGAGCGCAACGCGCTGGAGCGGGCGATGCTCCACTTCTCCCATTTAGAAAAGGAAACCAGGCGTCTGGACGAGAAACGCTACGCCATCACCCTGCGCTACGACCGCGACGACGAGATCGAAATGCTCATCAGGGTCCTGTCTTTCGGCCCCATGCTGCGAGTGACGTCCCCCGAAAGCTTCATTGAGAAGATACGCGAAAGGCTGAAAAAGCAGAGATCTTTAAATAAAGAAGCTAAATTATTCGACGACAGCCAGAAACGCGTCAGTTTATAAGCGCCTGAATTTTTTCCACGGGCAAACCGGCGCTCTTCGCGATAATATCCGGTGGAACACCATCAGCCAACAGATTTTTTGCCATTTCTTCCTTGCCGCGCTGTTCACCACGCTGTTCACCGCGTTTTTCCGCCATTCTCTCTTCTACTTTTTTAAGAAACGGTTCGTACACGAGTTTTCCCTCCCTGTCCAGTTCCTGGCGGTACTCCCAATATTGTGCCTCCAAAAGCTCGTCATTCAAATATATTATACGCATGATGAAAAGCATGAGATCACGCTTTTTATCCCTGTCCCAACCGCGCTCGGCAAGAAGACCGGTCAGTGTACGCAGATAATTGTACTTTTGGAGCTCCTCTTTGACCCGCAGCGAGACTTTGGCCGCATAAAGCGCGAGGTCGAAAGGATTGTCGCTCGCCAGGAGCTCTTCGTCGTCCAACTCCGCCAGCACAAGACTATTATAACGGTAAAGGTTCTCTGTGCCAAAATGGCTGTGTTCGTAAAATCGCGGTTCATTTTGATGTTTGTCCGTGATGATCACAAGCGCCACAGGATGCCGCCGAAAATGGCCGTAGATCAGACACTGATAATGGAACATCCGCTCGGCGATGCTTCCTCCGCCCGGTCCCTGCGCCTCGATATGCAGGAGAATCCATTCAGCATCCCCGTTCTTCAGCGGAACTTCGATGATATAGTCCGCGAAATACGGGCTCGTATGGATTTCCGGGTCTCCCGTGTTCAGGATGTCCCTGAATTCCTTGTCGAGAAAACGGGGAGCCCGTTTTATGTCAACGACCGCGTAAAGTTCCGGCAGGGCTCTGTTCAGCAGATCGCAGAAGAATTTTTCTATGAGGTCCTTCCACAAACCGTCATGGTCAAAGCGCACTTTCTTGTCGGATTTACTTTTGACAGCCGAACTTTGAATCGTTGTCTTTTTCCTGTTCGCCATCCAGGGCAAACCTCCTTTGTCATCAGCCGCATTATAGCGACAATCTCAAAACACCGGCTCCGCTTTATGACTGAAGGCGTTTTGATGAATGAGACCGAAGCAGTCTTCAGAAGGTATCTCGGTGACATATCCCCGTTCCACTTCACGACCAATGACAGTGTTGGGAATTTTCGAGTGGCATAAAATCAATCTCGCAACTTTTTTTCCATGATTTTTTCGCGACGCTTCTCTATTATCTTTTGCGTTCATGATGAAAATTCTCGGCTCGGAACGTTACGCAAAAATCGCGGCCTGACCATCAAAGCCGCGGGAACGGAGGACAGGGGATAATCCATGATTGAAATTCAGGGCGCGCACAACACGGCGGTCTGTTACTGTTCTGCTCTGGATGAAATCGCGGCGGCGCAGATCAGGGCGGTGTGCGATCAGGAAGAATTCGCGGGCTGCAAAATCAGGATCATGCCCGACGTTCACGCCGGCAGAGGGTGCACCATCGGAACCACCATGACCCTTCGGGACAGGGTCGTGCCCGGCATGGTGGGCGTGGACATCGGCTGCGGCATGGAAACGACGAAGCTGGCGGAAAGAAAGATCGACTGTCAGGCTCTCGACAGACTGGTACGCCAAAAGATACCGTCCGGCAGGGACGTCCGTAAAGAGCCTCATCTTCTGAACGCGGAAATCGACCTGTCCGAACTCCGCTGCGCGGCCCGGGTCAACCTGGAGCGGGCCCGCCGGAGCATCGGCACTCTGGGCGGCGGCAATCACTTCATCGAAGTGGACCGGGGAACGGACGGCGCGTTGTACCTCGTCGTCCACTCCGGCAGCCGGCATATTGGCACCGAGGTGGCGGGCTATTATCAGGACGAGGGTCTGGGCGCTTTGCACGGCGCCGCCGCGTTCCAGATCGACGAGACCATCGCCAGGCTGAAAGCGGAAGGCCGCGAGAGGGAAATTCAGAAAACCGTGAAGGAAATGAAAAAACGGCGCGAACGGCTGACCCCCTCCGCGCCCAAAGACCTGGCTTACGTGGAGGGTCGGCTGTTCGAGGATTACATCCACGACATGAAGATCATTCAACGGTTCGCCGGGCTCAACCGCAGGGCCATGACCGCCGAGATCCTCCGGGGAATGGGCTGGACCCCGGAGGAGACTTTCGCCACAGTACACAACTACATCGACACGGAAGCGATGATTTTGCGCAAAGGAGCCGTGTCGGCGAAGAAGGGCGAAAAACTGCTGATCCCCATCAACATGCGTTACGGCAGCCTGATCTGCGTCGGAAAGGGCAACTCCGACTGGAACGAGTCGGCCCCCCACGGCGCGGGACGCATGATGAGCCGCAAAAAAGCGTTCGCAACCCTGTCCATGGACGAGTACAAAGCGAGCATGGACGGCGTGTTTTCCACCTGCGTCGTCCGCGACACGCTGGACGAGTCGCCCATGGCGTACAAAGACGCCAGCGAAATCATCAGACAAATTGAACCCACGGCGGAAATCCTGGGCCGCATCGAGCCGGTCTACAATTTCAAGACGGCGGAGTGAGCGACGGCCGTTCTTTTCATAAAACTCTGATTCTCCAAAAAGGTTCTCTCAAAAATCGAACATCTGCTCAATGTTTGCCCTTTCCTTATATAAGCAGAATATTTCTTTCAGTTTTGGAACAGCAAATCATTCTTTAAACGCCCATAAAATAAAAATAAACGACAAAATATATTTTATGTGATACTATTCAATTCAATATTTGTTTGATAAATTTATAATATAATATAGAATATTAAATGTTTTTTAGACTACAATATAGAATATTCAATATGGGCTCAACAGGATAGGAGGGCTTTGAAAAAATGACGTTTGACCTCGTAATTAAAAACGGGTCGCTGGTCACCGCTGAGACTTGCACGGAAAGCGATTTGGGGCTGAAAGACGGAAAGATCGCCGGCATCGTTGCCCGGGGAACTGCCCTGGAGGGGAAAGAAATTATCGACGCCTCCGGCCTGATAGTCGTTCCCGGGCTGGTGGACGTTCACGCCCACGGCGGACACGGCGACCCGGACAGGGAGAGCTTCGGGTGCATGAGCGAAGCCTGCGCCGCGGGCGGTATAACCACGTTCATCGATATGCCCCTGTCCAATCCCAGTACGCTGACCCCGGAGGAGCTGAAGAAAAAAATCGCCACGTCGGGACGGGAGTCCGTTACGGACTACGCTCTTTACGGAGGCCTGGTGGGCGGTTATCTGAACCAGATTGAGCCCATGAGCGAAGCCGGAGCGAGAGCGTTCAAATGCTTCACCTGCCGGTGCTCCAACTACCCCATGACCGACGACGGAACCCTTGTGGAGGGCATGAAAGTCATTTCCCGAACGGGGGGACTCATCTCGGTTCACGCGGAGAACGACACCCTGATCCAGGTACTGGTGGACAAATTCAAAGCCGAAGGACGAAACGACGCCCAGGCCTTCCTTGATTCCCATCCCGTCTACTCGGAGCTGGAGGCGGTGCGCCGCGTTTTCTATCTGGCTGGAGTGTTCCCGGACTGCCGGGTCCACATCGCCCACATGAGCACAGCGGAGGGCGCGGAGCTTCTGGCGGAACTGCGGGGAAAGGGCGCTGCCAACATTTCCGCCGAAACCTGCCCTCAGTACCTCGGACTCACCGAAGAAGACCTCCTGACCCTGGGGCCCGTCGCCAAGTTTGATCCGCCGGCGCGACCCAGGGAGAACATGGAGCGGATGTGGAAGTACGTGCTGGACGGAACCATCGATTGCATCAGCTCGGACCACTCCCCTCACCCGCCCGCAAAAAAAACCGTGGTCGACGGCAATTTCTGGCCGGTCTCCGAGGGATGCAGCGGAGTTCAGACCCTGCTCCCGGTGACGCTGACCGAAGGGCGAAAACGAGGCCTCACCTGGGAGAGGTTCGTTCAGGTTTGCTCCACGCGACCCGCGGAGATGTTCGGACTTGGCGGATCGAAGGGGAAAATTGCCCCCGGCTTCGACGCCGATCTGACGCTCATCGATCCGGACGCGGTCTGGACCCTGAAGGACGAGGACCTTTTCTACCTGAACAAACGAAGTCCCTTTTCCGGCCGGCAGTTCAAAGGCAAAGTGATCCGCACGCTGGTGCGCGGCGTCACGGTGTTCCATGAGGGCAAAATTTGCGCTCCGCGCGGCTTTGGTCAATACGTCCCGATGCAAAAGATCGGACGCTGAGGACCGTACCCATGCGGGTCGTCATCATCAACCCCAACACGGATCAGGTGTTTACGGAACGGATCGGCCGGGGCGCGGCGGCCGTCGCTGCGGCGGGAACGGAAATCGAATGCTTCAGCGCGCCGGGCGCCCCCCCTTTCATTGAAAACTATAAAGACGAGGCGCTCTGCGCGCCGGGAATGATCGCGCTGGGAGAAGAGTGGGCGGAGAGAGCGGATGCGTTTGTGATCGCTTGCACCTGCGATCCGAATCTGAACCTGCTGAGAGAACTGACCGACAAACCCGTGCTGGGAGCGGGAGAGTGTTCCATGCTCCTGGCTCTGACTCTCGGGCATCGTTTTTCGATTTTGCAGGTGACGGCCCACTCCGTTCCCATGAAGCGGGACCTTGTCAGAAAATACGGACTGGAGCCACGCCTCGCTTCAGTTGTGGCCATTGACGAGAACGGAAACGAAGAGATGGAAGAAAAATTATACCGGGCGGGCACAATGGCGGTGGAACGCGACGGGGCCGAAGTTCTCGCGCTGGGCTGCGCCGGGCTGGGAGGGCTGGACTCGCGGCTCAGCGCCCGACTGGGCGTCCCCGTGGTCGATGGAGTGACCGCTTCCGTCAAAATGGCCGAAGCCCTCGTCTCCGCCGGGTACAAAACGGGTAAAAAGGGCGGATATGCCGCCAGGGAGGGATGACATGGCTGATTTCGTGATTCGAAACGCCACCGTGATCGACGGCACAGGGAAAGAGGAGTTCCGCGCGGACCTCGCCTTCGAAAACGGGCGTATCTCCAGAATCGGAAAAATCGAGGGACGCGGCGGACTGGATGCCGAGGGACTGACAGCCTGTCCCGGCTTCATCGACATGCACACCCACATGGACCTCGTGCTGCTGAAGGACGAAATCCCCGACGCCAAAATACGGCAGGGCGTCACGACGGACCTTCTGGGGCAGGACGGACTGGGTACCGCGCCGGTTTCCGAGAAAAACAAACCGCTGCTGATGGAGATTCTGAGCGGCCTCAACGGAATACTGCCCCCGGAGAAGTGGACCTGGGGCTCCTTTGGCGATTATCTGCGCGCTCTGGAGCGCCACGGGCTGGCCGGCAATGCGGCGGTGCTGCTGAGCCAGGGCCCGGTGCGCATCGAAGTCATGGGCATGGATGAGCGCCAGGCGACCCCGGAAGAGCTCGCTGCCATGAAACGTCTCGTGGCGGAGGGCATGGAAGAGGGCGCTTTCGGGCTCTCCTCCGGCCTGATCTATCCTCCGTGTCCCTACGCGGATTCCGAGGAACTGACGGAACTGAACCGCGTGACAGCGAAATACGACGGCGTTTTTGTGGTCCATCAGAGGGACGAGGGATACTATCTCTCCCGGTCCTTCGACGAGGTCTGCTCGATATGCGCCGCTTCCGGCGCGCGTCTGCACGTCTCTCACCTTCAGGCCTACGGCAGGGTCAACTGGCCCGTCATGGACGAAGTGCTGAAAAAGGCGGATCAGCGCCTCGCCGCCGGGCAGAAGATCACCTGGGACCGCTACCCCTACCTGGCCGGCTGCACTACGCTGACGGCGGTTCTGCCGGTCTGGACCTTCAACGAGGGGACCGAAGCCCTGATTAAAAATTTGATGGCTCCGGAGTACCGGGCCCGAATTCACGAGGAATTCACGAAGGGCCTGGACGTCTGGCACAACCGGCAAATCTCGGTGGGCTGGGATAAAATCCTCGTCACCGCCGTTCAACTGGAAAAAAACCGCTGGATGGAAGGACAATCCTGCCAGGCCATCGCTGATGCGCAGGGCAAAAACCCCATTGACGCGGTTTGCGATCTGCTGGCGGAGGAAAAACTGGCGGTGACCATGATCAGCTTCTATGGGTCGGACGAAGTGCTGCAAAAAGTGCTGTCCCATCCCCAGGCCACCGTCGGCAGCGACGGAATCTACGGCGGCAGGCCGCACCCCCGCCTCTACGGAACCTATCCGAAGTTTCTGAAGGAATTCGCTCTGACAAAACACGTCTTTACGCTGCCCGAGGCAGTGCGGCGGGTCACCTCCTTCCCAGCCTCAATCCTCGGGCTGAAGGATCGGGGCGTTCTGAAGGAAGGGAACCAGGCGGACGTGGTCCTGTTCGACCCTCGGCGGCTCGCGGACACCGCCACCTATGACGAACCCGAACGTTACCCGGAAGGTATCCCCTGGGTCTTCGTCAACGGAGAAATGGTGGTGGATGAGTCCGGATACACGGGAAAAACCCCCGGCAAAGTACTGCGCAGGGGAAAATAACATACAGAGAAGGCAGGTATTGGCAATGGAAAACGGAAAAATTGAAAACAAAAAGACGCACTGGTACGAGTGGATGCCCAATTCTTTTGTCCTGTTGTTTCTGATTATTGTGTTTATGACCATCCTCACCTACGTCATTCCGGCGGGGATGTTCGATCGGGTGGAGAAGGCCGGACGGATGGTGGTCAATCCGGAGACGTTCCACCGGGTCGATCAGTCTCCCGTCGGGCTCTGGGCGATGTTCAAATCCCTTCCCCAGGGGATGGTGGCCGCCGCCATCTACATCGTGAACATCCTCATCGCCGGGGCCATGATGAAGGTTCTCTACGTCTCCGGAGCCATTGAAAACGTCCTTGGCGTCAGCATCCGGAAGCTGGGCGTCAAAAACGACACGCTGGTGGTCGCCGTCATGAGCATCATTTTCGTGCTGCTGGGGGCGCTGGTGGGGTTCGAGAACAGCATCGCCCTGGTGCCCATAGCCGGAATGGTTTCCATGGCCATCGGCGGCGACATGATGCTGGGCGCGCTGATCGCGGTGGGGGGAATCGGCACGGGGTTCGCGGTGCATCCCTTCCAGCCCGCCACGGTGGGCACGGCCCACGCCATCGCGGAGCTGCCCATGTTCTCCGGCGCGGCCCTGCGGGGCCTGTTCATGGCCATGGCCGCCGTCATCGTGATGTTTCACAACCTCGCCTATCTGAAGAGAATCAAGAAAGATCCTGAAAAAAGCCTTTCGAAGGACATCGACACCGAGGGGTTCAGTCTTTCGAAGCCTCTGGAAGATTACCACATTCTGCCCATGCATAAAATCGTGTTCGGCATCTTCGTGACAGGGATTCTGATTTTCGTCTACGGAGCCAAGACCTATGGGTGGTTCATGGTCGAGCAGGTGACGGTCTTCATCGTGATCGCCATCCTGTGCGGTCTGGTGGCCGGCCTTTCACCCAACAAAATCACGGACACCATGGTGCAGGGCGCGACGGTGGTCACCGGAGGCGCCATCATCGTCGGCGTCGCCCGGGCGATCCAGGTCGTGATGGAGCAGGGAAGAATCGCCGACAGCATCGTTTATTACCTTTCGCTGCCCCTGAAGGACGTCCCGCTCATCGTTTCCGGCATCCTGATGACCGTCGTCCACAGCGTGATCAACTTCTTCATTCCCTCGGGAAGCGGACAGGCCATGGCCACCATGCCAATCATGATACCGCTGGCGGACATCATCGGGATGACGCGGCAGACGGCGGTGTTCGCCTTTCAGATGGGAGACGGAATCATGAACCTCGTGGTGCCCACTCTCGGAGGATTGCTGGCCATGCTGGCGCTTCTGAGGATCCCCTTCGGACGCTGGTTCCGGGTGGCGTTTCCTCTGGCGCTGAAGTTGCTGGTGGCGAGCTGGATCATCGTAGTGATCGCCGTCCTGACTCACTGGGGTCCGGCGTAGGCGCGGAGAAGGGCACATGGACATCAGGGCGAAATTTCTTGAAATGCAGCCCCAGATCGTCGAATGGCGAAGGGAGCTGCACAGAGCGCCGGAGGTGGGGTTTGATCTACCCCGAACGGAGGCAATGGTTCTCCGGGAACTGGCAAAACTGAACCTGGACGAGGTTCGGGGCGGCATGGGGGGCGGAGACGGCAATCCGTCCCACGGAGTGATCGCCACCCTCTCCGGGGCGCTCCCGGGCAAAACCCTGGCGCTCCGCGCGGACATGGACGCGCTGCCCGTCGCGGAGGAAACGGGCCTGCCCTTCGCCTCCGAAAACGGAAATATGCACGCCTGCGGCCATGACGCCCACGTGGCCATGCTTCTCTCGGCCGCAAAGTTTTTGTCAGAAGCGCGGGAGGAGCTCCGGGGCCGGATTCGTTTCATCTTTCAGCCTTCGGAGGAAAACTTCGGCTCGCCGTCCATGATCGCCTCCGGCGCTCTGGAAAATCCCGCCGTTGACGGCATCATAGGCCTGCACACGGGGAACCTCTGGGAGGGATTGAAGCCGGGTCAGATCGGCTTTCGCGTGGGGGAATTCATGGCCGCCAGCGACCTGATGTCCATCGCGGTGTACGGAAAAGACGGACATGGAGCCATGCCCCACAACACCGTCGACGCCATAGCCATCGCCGCTCAGATCATCACCGAACTTCAGACGCTGGTCAGCCGCGAGATCAGTCCTTTCGAGCCCGCCGTGGTCTCCATCGGCGAGGTGAAGGCCGGTTCCACATATAACATCATAGCGGGCCGGTGCGATATGAAAGGAACCCTGCGCACGTTCAAGGCGGGCCGCGACGTTCTCCTGAGGGAGAGGGTCCGGGCTGTGACGGAGGGTGTGGCGGCCTCCATGAGAGGCCGCGCGGAGGTGAACTTTATCAGCCCGTTGAAGGCGGTCATCAACGACCGCTTTTTCGCCGAAAAGATGAAAGATGTGGTCACCGACGCTATGGGCTCTGAAATGATCCACGAAATCGAGTTGCCGGCTTCGGTCAGCGAGGACTTCTGCTGGTATCTGACCAAAGTTCCGGGGGCGTTTTTCGCCCATTGTTCCACCTTCGGCGACGAGCGGGATTACCCCCACCACCACCCCAAATTCGACGTCAATGAATCTGTCCTGTGGACCGGCGGCTGCGCTTTGGGAGCCTACGCCCTCAACTGGCAGAAATAAGGGAAGGTTTGAAAATAAGGGAAGGTTTGATAAAGAAAAATGAAAACGCTGTTTTCGAGGCGCGCCAGTCGGCTTGCCCCTTCGGCTACGGAGTCCATGTCCGCGCTTGCGGGCGAAATGAAGCGACGGGGTGTGGACGTGATCTCCTTTGCCCAGGGCGAGCCGGATTTCGACACTCCGGACTCCATCAAAGAGGCGGCGGCCCGCGCTCTCGCGGACGGCTTCACGAAATATACGGACGTGCCGGGAACCCTGGAGCTGCGGCAGGCTGTGGCCCGGAAGCTGAAGCGTGAAAACGGACTCAGCTTTGATCCCTCCGAAATCGTGGTGAGCAACGGCGGCAAACAGGCGCTTTACGAGGTCTTTCAGGTGCTCTTCGACGCCGGAGATCGGGTGATGATCCCCACTCCGTGCTACGTCAGCTACATGGAGCAAATCCGTCTGGCGGACGCGGAGCCGCTTCTGTTTCCCACGGCGGAAGAGAACAATTTCCGGGTGACCCTGGCGGACGTGCGGTCGCACTACAGTCCGGAGGTTGCGGGCTTCGTCCTCAACTGCCCCAACAATCCCACCGGCAGCGTCTGCGAGCCGGAAGAGCTGGAAGGAATAGTTAATTTTCTGACGGAGCGGAACGTGTGGATCATCTCCGACGAGGTTTATGAGCACCTGATCTACGACGGGCGCGTCTGCCGGTCTCCCGCATCCTTCGGGGACGCGGCCGGAAGCCGGACGATCATCGTCAACTCCCTGTCGAAAACCTACGCCATGACGGGCTGGCGTGTGGGCTACACGGCCGGCCCTGCCGACGTGATCGGGATGATCGGGAGCCTTCAGGGGCACGTGAGCGGCAACATCAACTCCATCGCGCAGCAGGCGGCGGTGGAGGCGCTGGACGGCCCGCAGGACGCCGTCGCGGCCATGACGGCGGAGTACGCCCGACGGCGGGATTATTTCGTCGGACGGCTGAACGAAATTCCGCATATGAACTGCCGGAAGCCGGACGGAGCCTTCTACGCCTGGGCCAGCGTGAAGGAACTTCTGGGCCGGCATACCGGCGATGGCGCCGTGGTCGGGAACGATATGGACGTCGCCCGGTTCTTTCTGGAGGAAGCCCATGTCGCGGTGGTGCCTGGAACGGCCTTCGAGTATCCCGGATATGTCCGGTTCGTCTTCGCAAAGGGAATGAAGGTCCTCGAAGAAGGTTTGGACAGAATCGAAAAAGCGGTTCACCGCTTGTCAGAGGAGGGGTCGAAATGAGCAGACACGAAAGCGTCGTCCTGCCTGAATGGCAGCAGGACGCAAAGTTTCCCGCGCAGTATCATTGCTGCGAAGCACGCCGCGGCAGGGAGTTCATCGTTCGCATGACGACGGGCGCGGACCCGGTGCTGGCCATCGAAAACTTTGCCAAAGAGCAGCACATACGCTTCGGCAAGGTCCACGCCACCTTCATGGACGCGTTTCAGCCCTGCAAATACTTCATCTGGGCGCCGGATTACAACGATCCGGACAACTGGCACCGGGAGGCCGTTTGCGTGAACCACAACCTGAGCATGCTCGGCGCCATCGGCGGCATGATCGGTCAGCGACCCACGAAAAGCGGCGGGGAGGAACCCTTCGTGGCGATGCACTTTGTCGCCGGCGGCGCCTGGGACACGGTGACGTTCAGCGGCCATATGGTCGAGGGCACTGTCATAAAGGGCTGTATGCAGGTGTTTGTGACGGAACTGCTGGACATTGAGGCTCTGCCTCCGGTGGACGTCTTTGAAGAAGGCTATACCTTCCCGGAAAACTTCTACAGAAACGTCGCACAAAAATAATCCCTTATTATATAATTCTTTTCATCAATCCCAATTATTAAAAAAAAGGAGAGTTTTCAGAATGAAAAAGGCTTTGTGTTTCATTTTGGCGCTGTTCGTCGCGGCTCTGATCGGTTCCACGTTGGGCGGGGGTTTCATGGCGACGCCCGCGGAGGCCGCCGGGGCCGTTCCAGATGAGATCAAAATCGGCCTCGTGGCCTCGATTTCCGGCGGTCAGGCGCTGGACGGCAAAAACATGGTGGACGCCATTACACTGGTGAAGAAAGAGCTGGATGCCGTCGGCGGCCTCGACATTGGCGGAAAGAAGGTCAAAATCACGTGGGTCATCGAGGACTGCGAAGCGAAACCCGAAATCTCTGTTAATGCCGTTCAGAAGCTCATTGAGCAGGATGGAGTCCTCGCGATCGTCGGCCCAAACAACTCCGGCGACACCATTGCATCCGGCGAGGTCAGCCAGGCCGCGCAGATCCCTCAAATCACCAACACCGGCACCAATATCAAGGTCACTCAGGTCGGCGACTACATTTTCCGCGCCTGCTTCATCGATCCCTTCCAGGGCAAAGTCATCGCGAAGTTTGCTTATGACAACCTCGGAGTGCGCAAGGTCGCCGTTCTTTACGACAACGCCGACACCTACAGTTCCGGCCTGACCGATTCCTTCATCGAAGCCTTCAAAAATCTGGGCGGAAAAGTTGTGGCCGCGGAAGCCTTCAGCGGTCAGGAAATTAAAGACTTCAGCGCCCAGCTGACGCTCATCAAAAACGCGAATCCCGAAGCGGTGTTCTTCCCGAGCCACATCGAGAACATCCCGCTGCAGCTCCAGCAGGCCCGGGGCATGGGCATCACCGCCACGCTGCTCGGCTGCGACTCCTGGGACTACGCGGCTCTGCCGGACCTCGTCGGCCGCGACGTGCTCGAAGGCGCCTACTACGTCACCGGCTTCTCCCCCGACGCGGAAGGCGCAAAGGACTTCGTGAAAGCCTTCACTGATCTGGCCGGCTACCGCCCCAGTTTCTGCTCCGCCATGGCCTATGAAGCCGCTCATATCGTCCTCAACGCCCTCCAGACCGCAAAGACTCTGGACGGACCCGGAATCCGCGACGCCATGATGAAAACCGACATGACGCTCCCCTCCGGCCATGTCAAATTTGACGAGGATCGCAATCCGGTCAAGAGCGGCACGATCCTTCAGGTGAAAGACGGCGTCGCCCGGTTCGTGGATTCGATCAGCCTCAACTGAGGTTTTTTGTGTTGGCCTGGCCGGGACGGACACCGCCAGGCCAAATTTTTCTGACCCAATATTTCTGACCAGAATTTTTCTGACCAGAATTTTTCCGTCCCCAATTCCCCAATTTTTCCGGCCACAGAACGGGAGGCTTTCTTTTTGAACACATTCGCGCAGCTATTGGTTTACGGTCTGCAGCTCGGCAGCATTTACGCTTTGCTCGCGATTGGGTATACGATGGTTTTCGGCATCATTCGCATGATCAACATGGCCCACGGCGATTTTCTGATGATGGGCTCCTACGCCGTGTTCTTTATCGTGAGCATCTTCTTCGCCAACATAATGATCGGTCCGGCCGTCGCTCTGCTGGTGATCGGGACCGGTTCCGCCATCACCGGCTTCATTGGCGTGGGTGTGGAACGCGTCGCCTATAAACCGCTCCGCAACAGGCCCAAAATTTCCAGCATGATCGCCGCCATCGGCGTTTCCATCTTTACGCAGAACCTGCTGCGCGCATTGCCCTTCGTCGGGCCAAATCCCCGTACGTTCCCGAAGCTGATGCAGGACAGGCTCTTCTTTGCCGGCAACGTTCAGCTCAGCGTCATGCGTCTGGTCATCATCGTTCTGTCGATCATCATCATGATCATCCTCTACTTCGTGGTCATGAAAACAAAAATCGGAATGCAGATGCGCGCCGTTTCCTGCGATAAGGACGCGTCCGCCCTGATGGGGATCAATATCAACCGCGTGGTCTCCGTGACGTTCTTCATCGGCGCGGCGCTCGCCGCCATAAGCGGCGCGTTCTACGCCAGCAGCTACCCCATCCTCCTCGTCACGATGGGCGCGACGCTGGGCAACAAGGCGTTCATTGCGGCCGTCGTCGGCGGCATAGGCGACATACGCGGCGCGGTGCTGGGCGGCTTTATCATGGGTGTGGTGGAGATCATGATTTCCGCGGCCTATTCAGAAATCGCCTATGGCTTCTCGTTCGTGGTACTGGTGCTCATTCTGCTGCTCAAACCTGAAGGTCTGCTCGGCAAACCCATGATAGAGAAAGTTTAGAGGCGAAGATATGGAAGGTTTGAAAAAGCATTCTGAAATCATCTGTATCCCGCTGCTGTTTCTTATCCTGTTTGGTCTGCAGAAGTCCGGCTTTCTCAACAACTACATCATGCAGATCATTATGCTCGCCGGCATCAACATCATCATGACGCTGTCGCTGAATCTGGTCACCGGCATCACAGGTCAGTCCTCCATCGGGCACGCTGGTTTCATGTCCGTGGGGGCCTATATGGCCGCCCTGATGACCACCGTCCTGTTAAAAGCGTCGAAGATGCCCGAACCGGTGCAGTGGATCGTGTTCCTTTGGGCCACGTTCTTCGGCGGCGTCTGCGCCGCGATCTGCGGTTATCTGGTGGGAACGCCGACGCTTCGGCTCAAGGGCGACTATCTGGCGATCGTGACGCTGGGCTTCGGCGAGGTCATTCGCGCCATCGTCCGCATCACGCCGGTGGTTGGCGGCGCGAAGGGCCTCACAGGCGTTCCCAGGCTGGCAACGTTCTTCTGGGTTTATACATTCGTGATCCTCACGATCTACATTTGCCGAAACTTCATCGATTCATCCTACGGGCGCGCCTGCATGGCAATCCGCGATAACGAAATCGCCGCGGACACCATGGGTATCAACGTCACGCGCTACAAGATCGTCGCGTTCGTGCTGTCGGCGTTCATCGCGGGCGTCGCGGGCAGCATGTACGCGCATACGCTGCGCTATCTGCATCCCGACGTGTTCAGTTACACCAAATCCACCGACTTCCTCGTCTACCTGTACGCGGGGGGCGTGGGCAGCATCAGCGGCTCCATGCTCGGGGCCGCCGTGCTGACGATCCTGCCGGAGGTCCTGCGCTCCATCAAAGACTGGCGCCTGATCATCTACGGCCTGCTGCTCGTGGTCATCATCCTGTTCCGTCAGGAAGGCATGTTCGGCGGCAGGGAGTTCGCCTTCCTGAGGATGAATACCGGAGGTATCCGGAACATCGGCTTCCGCGATTTCATCCCGAAAAAATTGAGGAACAGGGTCGGAACGGAGGGGCCATAAATGAGCGTGTTTAAAGCGGACCGCATCGGGCTGCGGGTTGGCGGCCTGCAGATTGTGGACGATTTCAGCCTTGAGATGGAGGAGAAACAGCTTTACGCCATCATCGGCCCGAACGGCGCCGGCAAAACGACGGTGTTCAATATGCTCACCGGCATTTACCAGCCCACCAGCGGCATAATCTACGTGGGCAGCAAAGCCATGACGGGCTGTAAACCCTTCGAGTTCACCGCTGCGGGCCTGGCGCGCACGTTTCAAAATATCCGCCTGTTCAGTCAGGCGACCGTGCTGGACAACGTTAAAATGGCCTACACCCGCAGCACGGACTATGGTTTCGTCAACACGCTCTTCCGCTCCGGAAAATATCACAGCGAAGAGAAGCGCATCACCGACGAGGCGATGCATCTGCTTGAAATGTTTGGTTTGCAGGACAGGCGCGACTATTTTTCGCGAAACCTCCCCTACGGCGAACAGCGCAAACTGGAGATCGTGCGCGCGCTGGCGACGGAGCCCAGGCTCCTGTTGCTGGATGAACCCGCGGCCGGCATGAACCCCAACGAAATCGACGACATCATGCAACTCATTTGTCGCGTCAACACTGAGCTCGGCAAGACGATCCTCATGATCGAACATCACATGAAGCTGGTCATGCGTATCGCCCAATACATCAAAGTCCTCGACTTCGGAGTGACAATCGCGGAAGGGACGCCGGAGCAGGTCCAAAACAATCCAAAGTTCATAGAGGCCTATCTCGGAGGTGGACGCAGCTTATGATGCTCGAAGTGAAGGATCTGCAGGTCAGCTACGGCACGATCAAAGCGGTCAGGGGAATCGACTTCTGTCTCGAAGAAGGCGAGATCGTAACCCTGATCGGCTCCAACGGCGCGGGCAAAACAACGACGCTGCGCACGATCACGGGCTTGGAAAAGGCTTCCCGCGGATCGATTATATTCAAGGGCAGGGACATCACGAACAAGCCGCCGCACCAGATCGTCGGCTGGGGCATCACGCACATTCCCGAAGGCCGCCGAATCTTCACGAACCTGACCGTCATGGAAAACCTGAAGATGGGCGCAAACCTGCGCAGGGACCCCGCGGGCGTCAAAAGAGACATGGACGAAGTGTTTGACCGATTTCCCCGCCTCAGAGAACGCCGCAACCAACCCTCTCTGACGCTCTCCGGCGGAGAACAGCAGATGCTCGCCGTGGGGCGCGCGATGATGACCAGGGGCGAGCTTGTCGTGCTGGACGAACCCTCTATGGGGCTTGCACCGCTGATTATCGACGAAATCTTTCGCGTCATTCAGACCATGAACAGAAACGGCGCCACGATCCTGCTCGTCGAGCAAAATGCGTACATGGCGCTGAACATCGCCAGTCGGGCCTACGTTCTGGAAACCGGCAAAATCAGTCTCTCCGGCTCCGCGCAGGAACTTTTAACCGATCCGCGTGTGAAGGAAGCCTATCTGGGCAGCTGACAGCCTGAGGAGGACGTGTCTCCACTGAAAAACGGCGTTTTTGTTCATAAAATCGGGAGGTGGAGGAAACGAAAATACATACGGCATTATCGGATCTGCTGGGAATCGAGTTCCCGATCATCCAGGGGGCCATGGCGCATATTTCCAACGGGACGTTCGCGGCCGCGGTCAGCGAGGCGGGTGGACTGGGGATCATCGCCTCGGCCGCACAGGACGCCGACTTTGTCCGGAAGGAGGTCAGGGCCGCACGGGAGCGCACAAAACGCCCCTTCGGCGTCAGCATCGTGCTGAACAACCCCCACTGTCGGGCCATCGTCGACGTGATCCTGGAAGAGGGCGTCGCCGTGGTGACCACAGGGGCGGGCAACCCCGAACCCTACGTGAAGGACCTGCTCTCCGGAGGCTGCAAAATTCTTTCGGTGGTTCCCCACGTTCACGCCGCTCTGAAAGTGGAAGCCCTGGGCGTGACGGCGGTGGTGGCGGAAGGAGAGGAATCCGGGGGACATATCGGAACGGTCTCCACGATGACGCTCGTCCCGCTGGTTGCCGAGGCCCTGCGTATTCCCGTGATCGCCGCCGGAGGCATCGCGGACGGCAGGGGATTCCTTGCGGCTCTGGCCATGGGCGCCGTGGGAGTTCAGATGGGGACGGCTTTTCTCGCGACGAAGGAGTGCCCCGTTCATCCGGCCTTCAAGGAAAAGGTCCTGGCCGCCAAAGAGACGGACAGCGTGGTCACCTGCGCGAACACGAGAAACGCCACGCGGTGTATCCGAAATTCGCTGACGGACAGCTATTTTGAGGGCCTTCGCCGTCATCTGGACGAGGCGGAGCTTCTGAAGCCCCTGACGGGCTCCCTGCTTCGGGCCGTGGAGGGAGATGTGACAAACGGCAGCATTCAGGCCGGTCAGATCGCGGGAATGCTCCACGAAATAAAAACGGTGCGCCAGGTCATGGAGGACGTCATGGCCGGGGCGGAACGGGCGTTGCAAAAGGTGAAGGCGCTGGAAAGGGCCTGCTGATACCAGAACCTGCCGATCTCGTTCCCCGCGAGGAGGGCCCGACCTCTGCAACAGGGTATGGCGCCATGAAAAATCAATCTTTTCAGGCGGCAGAGAGTTGAGCCAGCAGTTTTTGCCGGTCTCGGGGCAGATTCCCCTTCAGGTAAAAATAGTTGGAAACGTGGGCGCTGGTAAAGAGGCAATTCTTCAGTTCCAGATGCTCCAGCAGCAGTTTCGCCTCCGCCAGAACCAGACGGAAGGACGGAAGTCGGGGGTCTTCTTCCTCCCGGTAAAGGTGGGCAAGACTCGTATCTTCTCCCGAGTGAAGAACCAGCAGACCCAGGTATTCCGGCTGCATGGCGTTCAGAGCGTCCGCCGTCTCCAGGATGTGTTCTTCGGACAGCGCCTCGCCGCCGAGACCGGCAATGATACTGACGGATTGAAGGATCCCCGCTTCCTTCAGCCGCAGGGCCCCGTCGATCATTTCCCGTTTGGTGATGCCCTTGTTGACGAGGGCGAGAACCCGGTCACTTCCGGACTCCAGACCGATATAAGCCATGTCCAGCCCCAGTTCGGCCAGGTGTTTCAGGTCCCCGGGGGTTTTCTCCAACACGTTCCGGGCTGAGGCGTAGGCCCGCACTCCCCGCAGGCCGGGAAACAGAAGCCGGATCTCCCTCAGGATTGCCGTCAGAAAGGGCATGGGCAATCCCAGAGCGTCCCCGTCGCAGAGAAAAATCCGCCGGAAGCGGTCCTGGTACGGCGCCGCCTCTCGAAGGTCCGCCAGCACCTCCTCCAGAGGGCGAACGCGATAGGTCTTCTCTCTGTACATGTCGCAAAAGGTGCAGGCGTTCCATGAACAGCCGATCGTCACCTGCACCAGCAGACTGTCCGCCTCCGACGGCGGCCGGTATATCGTTCCCTCGTAATTCATTTTTGAGACGCGGTCACGGCTCCGGTTCAGCGGGAGGCCTTAAGGGCCGGAGTCGAGGTTTTTACCGGGGCTTTCGCCGCTTTTTTCCCGACGGAGGTTTCGTCCGGCGGAATTCGGAACTGTCCCAGAATACTCGTCAGATCTTCCGCGTTGCCGCTCATTTCCTCGGACTGGCCGGCGACGCCCTGGGCCGCCTGCACCGTTTCGTCCGTGGCGTGACGAATGTTCGTCAGGGTCTCCACCATTTCCATCGTGGATTTTGTCGCGCTGTCAATGGCCGTGGCCACTTCCTTGCAGGACGCCGCCTGTTCTTCCGCTACCGCCGCGATGTTCTGGATCGAGTCGTTGGCTTTGTTGATCTCTTTCAGCGCCTGATCCAGCTCCTTCTGGGCCTGTTCCGCCTGAGTGAGGGTCTCGCCCAGCAGACGTCCCGCCTCCGTGGTCGCGTCGATGCTTTCGTTGGCTCCTTTTTGCAGCTCCGTGATGATGCTGCCCACACTCTGAGCCGCCCGGGCGGATTCCTCCGCCAGCTTCCGGACCTCCTCCGCCACCACGGCGAAGCCCCGTCCCACCTCTCCGGCCCGGGCCGCCTCAATGGCCGCGTTCAGGGCCAGAAGGTTCGTCTGATCCGCAATACCCGTAATAACCGAAACGAAGCTGCTGACGTTTTCCACCGAAGACACCAGATTGCGGATCTTTTCCTCGCTCACTTTGGAATTTTTGTCCACGTTGCGCATTCCGGAGATGACGTCGTCCACGGTCTGGATGGCCTTGTTGGACGCCTCCGTGGTCTGGGAGATAAACGCGGCGCTCTCCGTAGCGGAACGGGCCACGGTGTCCGCTCCGGCGCTCATTTCCTCCACTCCGGCGTTGCACTCCTGCAGGGCGGCGCTGTTGCTTTCGCTCAGGGTGGCGACCTGGTCTACGGAGGCCTTGACCTCCTCCATGGAGGCGTTGGTTTCCTGAGAAATGGAGGAAAGGTTGCTGGCGCCGTCCATGACCCGTCCCGCCACGGAGACGACCTGCTGCATGGCCTTGCCCTGGGCCTCCACCATGTTGGACATGGAAAGGGACAGAACGCCCAGTTCGTCTTTTCCCTCATAGTTGAAGTCTTTGTAGCCGATGGTGAGGTCTCCCTCCCCGGCCCGGCCGGCCAGCGTGACGATGGTCGCCAGGGGCTTCGCGATGCTGCGGGAAATGAAGATCGCGATCAAAACGCCCAAAATGACGGCGGCCAGCATCGACGCAAAAAGCAGGAAAATCGCGCTGCCCAGTTGAGACACGCTTTCATCCGCGACGCTTTTCACCCGTTTCTGGGCGAAGGAGGTAACATCCGTCCCCGCTTTGTTGAGCTTGTCCATAAGGGGGGTCCGCAGGGCGTTCTGGGCCTGATAATTTTTGAGCGCGGCGACGAAGGCCTTCAGTCCGTCCTTATAGAGCGTGATGCTGTTCCACATATCCTTCACCATGGCCTGGTCTTCGGGGGTGGCCGCGATGGATTCCAGATAGGAAGCGTCTTTGTCGATGACGCTGACCAGCTCGGAGGTCCCCTCGATGGCGCTGATGTCCTCGTCCGCCATGGCCTTTTGAATGGAGCGCCGCAGCGTTTCGATGGTATTGGCCATTTCATAGCCCTTGCGAATCAGCTCCAGGCGTTTCGACAGGACGTCGGGCTCGGCGGACTGAACGACCTTCTCCGTTCCGGTGAAAATGCTGTCCATCACCTTCCCCTCCACGGTGGACATTCCACTGCCCGCCTTCACCAGCATGTCCCAAGCTTTGTTTTTTTCCGTGGAATAGGCGATGGTCTTGTTGACGGAATCGATGTAGGCTGTGTAAGCGGGAAGGAAATTTTCCCTCACGGCTTTCGGAACCTGCAGCTCCGGGAATTTGGCGGCCAGACCGTCGATGGAGTCCAGCACCTTCTGAGTCTCGTCGATCGTGGTTTTGATCGCTTCCAACGACGAGTCGTCAAACTCGTACTGTATTTTGCGCACGGCGAGGAACAGCTCGTAAGAGGCCCTCTCCAGCGCGGTGGTTTCCATCATGATGGGGACGACTTCGCCGGACAGATACGCGCTGTCCGTCTGAACGCTCACCATGCGGGTCCAGCTGATGAAAACCGCGAGAATAAAGACCAGCAGAAGAACGCCAAAACCCAACAGCAATTTGAAGCTTATTTTGAGGTTACGCCACATTTTTTCCGCCTCTCTTCTCAAAAAATCCCAAAAAACCAAAAAATCCCCAAATTCGGAGCGGTCTCCTCAATTTTTTTCGCGGGGCTGCCCCAGGTAGCGGTGCAGAGAAGACAGGACCTCCCTGAAATCGAGGGGTTTGCCTACATGATCGTTCATTCCGGCCTCCAGACATTTTTCGATATCTTCACGGAACACGTTGGCAGTCATGGCGACGATGGGGACCTGTTTCGCGTAGATCGAATCCAGAGCCCGTATGCGGCGCGTCGCTTCGAGTCCGTCCATTTCGGGCATCTGAACGTCCATAAAAATCATGTCATATTTTTCCGGCGCGGCGGAGAATTTTTCCACGGCCTCGATGCCGTTTGCCGCGCAGTCGATGGACAGTTTCGCGGGTTCCAGCAGCGTAAGCACGATCTCTCGATTGATCTCCACGTCCTCGGCCAGGAGAATACGCCGTCCCTCGAAAATCTCCATTTCCTCCGGAGCGTCCTCCTCCGCGGCAGGGAGTGCGCCCGTTCCAATGCACTCGTTGATGCAGTCGGCAATGTCGGAGGGGAAAAGGGGCTTGGGAAGGAACTTGTCCACTCCCGCTTTCCTGGCGTCCTGCTCGATGACGCTCCACTCCGTGGCGGAAATCATGATCACCACGGACCGGTTCGCCCTGTCCGCCTTGATACGGCGCGTGAGTTCGATTCCATCAATACCGGGCATCTTCCAGTCCACAAAGTACATGTCGTAGGGCCCTTTTTTGTCGATGCATTCCAAGGCGGTTTCTCCTCCGTCGGCCGTATCGCATACAATCCCCAAACGCTGTGCAATGTCAGCAAAATACTCCCGTATTTCCTGGGCATCGTCCACAGCAAGAATACGTATGTTCTTCATGTTTACCCCGGGGCGCAGAGGACTTTCGTATTTTTCCGAAACCTTCCGAAGCTGTACCGTGAAGGAGAAGGTGGAGCCTTTTCCGAGTTCGGACTCGATCCAGATCTTCCCTCCCATCATTTCCACGATGCGCTTCGAAATGGCCAGCCCCAGTCCCGTGCCGCCAAATTTTCGGGACGTGCTGCTCTCCGCCTGAACGAAGGAGGTGAAGAGACGGGACTTCTGCTCTTCGCTGATGCCGATTCCCGTGTCCTTCACGTCGATCTGGATGGTGCAGAGCCCGTTTTCCTCGCCCGTCAGGCTGGCGTCGAGATGGATGGATCCCTGGGGCGGAGTGAATTTTACCGCGTTGGAGAGCAGGTTCGTGATGACCTGGGCCAGACGCTGGTCGTCGCCGATGAGGGACCGGGGAATGTTCCGGTCGAGGCGGACGGTGAAGTTCTGGGTTTTCTCGTCCACGCGGAAGTTGATCACATTCACCACTTTCTGGAGCATTTTTTCGAACACGAACTCCGCGAGAGAAAGCTCGAACCGGTTGGCCTCGATTTTCGACATGTCCAGAATGTCGTTGATGACCCCCAACAGATGGGTGGAGGCGTCGTCGATCTTGCCGAAGGCGTAGTCCTTTCTCTCGATGTCGGCTGCCGATTTGCCGATGGCGGTCATCCCGATGATGGCGTTCATGGGCGTCCGGATTTCGTGGCTCATATTGGAAAGGAAATCGCTTTTGGCGCGGTTGGCCTGTTCGGCCTTCTCCCGGGCGACCTGAATTTCCGTGACGTTTGTCGTCATCACGATATATCCGATTTTTTGTCCTTCCTTGTCCATGAAATAGTGGGCGATGCCCTTGAGATACTGATGAGACTCCTCAACATAATAGGCTTCCGCCTCGTAGCCTTCTCTCAGGGCCGTGATGGGACAGTACCTGGACCCGAAGGGATAGACGCTGTGCTCTCCGTAACCCGTTCCCACTACCTTTTCCAGCGTGGTATTCCGCATTTTCAGCCCCGGTTCGTTCATATAAATGATGCGCAGGTTCATGTCGGTGATGCACAGGGGGCTGTTCACGCTGTTGACGATGCTGTCGGCCATTTCGTCGAAGGAGTTCGCCAGCGTGCCGAACTCGTCCACCGCGTCGGAGTGGAAGCGGAACTGTCTCTCTCCGGACCGGAAGCGGGAGATTCCGTTGATGAGCAGGGTGATGTTGTGGGTGATGAAGGACGCCGTCCAGATGGCCACGAAAACCACCAGAACGATCAGGACGAGAGTGGTGCCCACGAGCTGCAGGGAGGTTTGCAGAAGGCTGTCGCCGATCAGCGCCCGAAGCGTCCCCTCCGTTTTTCTGGCGGGAGCCTGGAAGTCCTCCAGCCCCGCTCCGATGGCCACGAAGGCAAAACCCCGCTTCGAATAGCCGTTGGCCTCCGAAGGGGCGTACTGTCCCGTGTAGTAGGGGATCGCAGCCGCCGTGTTCAGCTTGTAGAGCCCGCTCCAGAGAATATAGAAGGAGCCGGAGCCCCCCTCTCCCGTCAGGTCCATCCATCCCGTACACTGAGGCGCGTTGTTGAGATAACGCCCGTCGAGCCCCACCAGCCCCGCCCGTGTCAGGTCGGGAGCGGGCTTCTTCTGTCGGGACTGCTTCAAAAAGGTTTTCTGTCCCCGGATAAGGTTCAGGGTCGGAGGTTCGTCGATGAGTTCCGGCCACTTCGCCTTGAGGTCCGACAGCCCGCCGCCGCCGATTTTATTCAGCAGGTCGTCGTAAATCGAGGTTTCCAGCCAGGGAATTTCCGGGTCTCCGGTTTCGGGGTCGAAGCCCACGATGGAGTGGTGCCGGGGGTGACAGATGCTCCGGCACTGGTAATCCCAGATGAAGGCGTAGTTCCCGTCGTAAGCGTTGGGCAGCTCGGTGTAGCGGGAGTACATGGGCGTGATGTGGTCGACGAATTCCATGATGTGATCGTGGTTCAGGGCAAAGGTGGCGTAACCGATAATTTTGCCCTCCGGGGTTCCGTCCTCCGTGACCGGAGTCGCCCACCGGACGATTCCCTCAAAGCGCCGGCCATTGGGGTTTTCCTTGCCGGCGAAGGCCTCTTCTTCGGGGTGAAAGGCGACGCCCGCCGTCTTTTGCATCAAGGCCCTAATCCGTTCCGCCAGTTCAGGGGTTTCGGCGGCCTTTCCGATCTCCGCCAGACGCCGGTTTACGGCCTCGATGGTCCGTCGGTTGAGCTCCTGATAATCCTCCGCCTCCACCGGAATTTGAGGGAGCTCCTCACTTCTGAAGGTCTGGAGTCTGCTCATCAGAGAGGCGACGCCCTTTCCGTCCCCCAGGGTTTTCAGCCCCGTGATTTCCCCGTTGATCAGGTTTGAGATCATCTGTTTCGGCGTGTACATCCCGATGAAATGCGACCGAACATAGGCCCCCGTCACGTCGGAAACGTAGATTTCGCCCGGCCTGAGTTTGGCCAGTTCTTTAAAATAGGTCTCCGAGCCGATGTAGGTGTTTTTCTTTTGTGAAACGTCCATCCGGTCCGGATTCATGGGATGATGAATTTTGTTGGAGCCGGGATCGACGATTTTGATTCGCTCATGTCCGTCGAGATCGATAAAGGTCGCTTCGTCATAAAGAGGAACGTCGTCGTACACGAAGTTTTCCGGCCGGCGATAGTGGTAGCTCGCGCCGTTGACCACGTCGTTGTTTTCGGAGTTCGTGGACTTCCCGCCCCCCACGTCCGGGGAAGGTTCATCCACGCGCAGCCAGGACATTCCATCCGGAGCGAGGTCCCATTTCCCTTTTCTCACGAGTTTGCTTTTCCGACTCTGCAGGAAATTGCGATAATTCTTTTCCGTGGGATCCAGGTTCGCCAGAAGCCGGATGTCGTCGTCCCGTCGGTAGAGGAAGGAGGCCACCCTTTGGGCCGTATCCGTGGACATGCGTTCGATGTTTTCCACGGCGCTGTCGTTCAGGGCCACGGTGGAATCGCTGACGGCAAGGTCCCGCAGGGAATTTCCAAGCGTCACAAGCTGCCTCCAGGCCAGAATCGCCAGCAAAATCAGAGGAATTACCTTTACAAGGAGGAAGATGAGAATGAGTTTTGCCCTCAGGCCGGGACTAAAGCTGTCCAAAAATTTTTTCGTCAGTCGGCCCGCATAATTCATGAACTTCTCCACACCCCTGCGCCTCCCCTGGATGATGAGACCCTCTTACGTCCTGCGGGCCACAGGGAAGAACCCTGCGCCGCCTGTCCGGCTTCGACGACAAAACAGTTTGCAGAACGAAGCATCCTGCAAATTATAACTGCCTGGAAGCAGCTGATCAAATGAAACTTCTTTTACCTGGGTCTGCCCGCCTTCAGCAGCTGGGATACCGAACTGGGGTACCACTGTCCCGCTCCGCTCAGCGTCGGCACGCCATTGGTGTTAAAAAACGCGGCGATTTGGGTAAAGGTTTTGCCCTCTTTTCTAAATTTCTTGATATTCTTCAGAATTTTTTTCCGGTATTCGGGATCCTTATAGGCATCGGCGTCCATCAGCTCCTCCGGAATCCAGTCGAAATCGGAGTTGGGATCGTCGGTACGACCCGCGATGAACCGCAGCATGTTCCCCTCCGTCCCCCGAATGACCGAGAGCAGCGTTTCTTCCTGAAGCAGCCATTTCACCAGAAGGTCATGAGCGGACAGGCTCGTCCGTTCCGACAACCTCTGAATTCTGGCCGTCAGTTCCTCATCTCCCAGAATTTCTGTGGGGGACATCATGAGATCCTGGTTTTCTGCAGTGCCTTTGCTAAGTTCCATGTCGAACACCTCTGTCCAAAAATTGTTATAATCCCACGTACTTAATCAAAACAAACTTAATTAAAACAAAAATTACGTAAAAATAACGCATTTTTAAATATTGTACATCACATCATCGGAAGACGCCCTGCCCGCGCGAAAAACCTCCTTCCACCCCTGGCGCAAATGAGAATAATATTATCTCATCAACAGTTTTCAGGTTTGAAGCCGAAGTTCAATTCCTTCGTTCGAGCGCGGGTTTTTCCGAAGCATGTAAGTCTCTACTCATGTAATATTATAAACTTTCTCTCCATACAGGCAAGAGAATAGATGAAAATATTTTACGATTGCTGTTTTGTTGCGTCAGAACTATGTCAACAGAGTGTTTTTTTCATTTTTTTCACATAAAACAGGTTGAGGAAACTATTTCGTAATTTGCATAAATTCCGCAAAAATAAACAGGTAATTAATCCCTTCAATATCTCTAAAGCCTCCGGTATCTTATTAGTCAGCCGGAAGCGAGCAGCAGAGTGCAACAGAGTTCCGCAGAGCCCCGAGAGTCAGAGCCTGGGAGACAGAGACCGAGAGACAGAGCCTGAGAGTCAGAGAGAGTCAGAGCCTGAGAATCAGAGATGAAGAGTCAGGAACCGGAAGACCAGAACGAGAGATCAGAATCGAGAGATTGAGGGCAGGAGAGACGAGAGCGCGTCACGTTTCCGGCAGCAGTCTCCGGAGGCTGAAAAACCCCGCCAGAGTAACCGGCGGGGCGTTGAATTATAAAAAGCAATGCTTAAAATTATAAAGTTAAAAGTATTAAAGTCACTCGAATTCGCAGGCCACCACACGGACCGGACAGCCGCTGGCCCCCACGATCTTCAGGGGAAACGCGGTGACGAAGCGTTTTTTTCCGTCCATGACGGCCTCAGGGAAGTACATTTCCTCGATGAGGACGATGTGCTTCTTCAGCAGGGCCAGATGGCAGGGGTTCGCTTTTTCCGGGGAACCCCAGCCTCCCATGCTCAGGGAGTCGCTGCCCACGGCCCGCACTCCGGCCTCAATCAGAAGCTCCGCCCCCGAACCGTCGAGATAGGGCCACTGATGGAGATACTCCTCGGTAAAGCCCCGCTTCTCGCACCAGCCCGTATTCATCAGGAAAATGTCGCCTTTTTCCACCTGCGACATGAAGGGCTTCAGCATGTCCGCCGTAATGGGACCGTCCAGCTTCGCTTTGCCGCGCAGGTCGGCGAAAACGGCGGGGCCGGCGAAGTGGTCCAGGGAGAGCTGGTCCACTGAAGGCTCCTCCGTGTAGAAGTGGTACGGGGCGTCGATGTGAGTCGTCGTGTGGGTGTTGAAGGTGAGAGTTTCCGCGTTGTAGCCGTGCAGCGCCTGATGATAGGTCACGTCGACGATGTTGGGAGCGTGCGTGGGCCAGCCGGGACAATTGTGGTAGAGGGTGTGCGAGAGATCGTAATACTTGACTTTCTTCAGATCCATGATATTGCCTCCTTCCAAAATTTGACCAAATTCTGCACCAGTTCACTTCTGCGCCAATTCACTTAAACGCCAAACTGTCTGAATACCCCCGCTTATACAAAAAACAACTCAGAAGCACAGAGCAAAACTCCGCGCTACAGTTTCTTCAGCTCGCCTTTGTCGCTGAAGTCCAGTGGAAGATCGCGCTCCACCACCGTTACATCGTCGCGTCCCTCCATTTCGGCGCAAAGGACGGGAGTGGCGTACACTTCGTCGATGTGCAGGGTGTCACGGATGCGCAGCAGACGCAGTTTCGACAGGTCAAGGCTTCCGCAGGTCCGCAGCGCCGTGTCCAGAACCTCCCTGTCGGTGGGCCGGACGATGGGAACGAAGCCCCTTTCGAGAAAGGTGCTCGTCAGCACGTTTTCGTAGGTGGCCTTCCAGTCGATGCTGTCGTACAGGCTTTGGGGGATCACATCGGCCATACCCACGCCCAGCGCGTTGCCGTGGCTTCGGGGGGTCAGGCCGAAGAGGCAGATCCGCGTTATATCCGGCCTGCCGTCCGGTTCGCCTCGAATGCACATGCGCCCGATGACGTTGGTATCCATGCCGGTGCCGCTGATGTCCTTGCCCATCAAATCCACCATCAGCACGTCCAGCGTCTTCCAGGGGAGTTTGGGCATCATTTCCTTCGAAAGAGCCAGCAGTTTCGAGTCCTCTTCCACGATGGACTCCGCTCCCACGGCTTTCACCAGGGACGTTTGGTCATAACCGTCCTCCACAACAGCCAGAGCTCCCAGAATTTTTCCTGTTTTGATCACCGTCTCCGCCGCCGGCCGTATCAGCTCCCGCAGCCCTCTCACCATGTGCTCGTGGATCACCGTGGCCTGAGCCTGTTTGCCGAGGCCGATCACCAGCATTTTCGCGATGCCGCTCTCGTTTACGCCGTGGAAGTCGGTGTGGGCTTTCACCCGGTTCACGACGACCACCCCGTCCGCTTCGAAGGCGTGCCGGTCCATGAACACGGGCAGTTTCGTCCCGTCCGTCAGTTCTCCCACCCGTTCAGCCGCCATGGAGGACAGAACCGGAACTCCCATGGTTTCGTCCGTAATGCCGTAACCCGCCAGCATCTCCTTCTGCCCCTCGGCGGTGGCCCCGCCGTGACTGCCCATGGCGGGAATGACGAAAGGCCGCGCCCCGAAGGAAACAAGCCCGTCCACCACGGCCTTCACGATGACGGCGATATTGTTGATACCCCGACTTCCCGCCGCCACGGCAATACGCATGTCCTTCCTCACCCGAGGGCGCAGTTTTTCCATCTCCGCGGCCACGGCTCCCGGCACATCCAAAAGAGGTTTGTTGCAAAAAGAAATCTTCAGTTTGTTCAGTGAGATTTGTCCGGCGTTCAGCGCCACTGTATCCACCTCCCGATTTTCGGCGTATCCATCCTTACCAGGAACCGTCACCACCGTTCCGGAGGAAGTACTGCCACCCTGTCTCAGGCGTCGAATAATAATGATATGCTGTTTTTGTATTATAAGGCTTCTCCGGCGGATGCGCCACACAAAGAGGAACGGGAGGAAACAGGGAGAACAGACTGTGCCCCCGTTCTAAAGGAAAAGTAGAAAAACTTATGTTTCATTTTTTGTAAGTGTTATACTGTCGATTTAGTAGATTTAGTAAGAAGCCGCGTTACAACTGCGGGGTCGTTTTGTCGCGAAGGCTTGATGCCAATTTGCTTTCAATTTGCTTTCAAGCGAGTGTTGCTGTCGACAGGCTGGAGGCTGAGATTTATGAGGATCAGAATGGACCAACTGATGGAATCCCTCTCCATGGCGCTCGACGTTGTGGAGGGCGAGTTGCTGGGGGCGAGTACGTATCACGGCAAGCGCATCGCCGTGCTCGTGGCCGCCATGTGCCGGCACGCAAAAATGGACGACAGATTCCTGTCCGCGGCGACGTTCTGCGCCCTGCTCCATGACAACGCTCTGACGGAGTACATTGACGCTCTGAAAAAGGGCGATCCCCCATCCATGCGTCCTCACTGCCAGTACGGACAGCGCAACGCGGAAATGCTGCCCTTCGAAAGCGACATCGACGGATTTATCCTGTATCACCACGAATACGCCGACGGCAGCGGCGCTTTCGGCAAAAAGGCAGGAGAATACCCCTTTGGAGCCGAGCTGATCGCTATAGCCGACATGATCGACATCGACCATCACCTGGCGACTCTGTCCTTCGACACTCTGCCGGACCTTCGGAGGCAAATCGTGGAGGACACGGGAAAACGCTTCACGATACGCGCCGCCGGAGCCATGCTGGCGATTCTCGACGAAGAGATACTCTTCCTCCTGCGGGACGACCGGATCGAAGAAACGGTGCAGCAGAGCATTCCCTTCACGATCGTGAACCTCGACAACGGGGCGATGATGCGTCTTGCGGAAGTGACGGCGCGAATTATCGACTATAAATCGACCTTTACCCGAAAACACACGTCTCAGATCGCCAACAGAGCCTGGCTGATGAGCGGCTACTACGGCTGCAACGACACGCTGCGGACAAAAATTTACCTGGCCGCCGCCCTGCACGACATCGGCAAGCTCGTCACCCCCGTAAACATTCTGGAAAAACCCGGAAAGCTGAACGAGGAAGAGTTCACCATCATCAAAAAGCACGTGTACCACACCTGGAATCTGCTCCGGCCCATCGACGGCTTCGAGGATATTTGCAGGTGGGCTTCCGAACATCACGAAAAACTGGACGGTTCCGGCTATCCCTTCGGAAAACGTCGGGAAGATCTGGATTTCATCTCGCGCATGCTGGCCTGTATCGACATCTATCAGGCCGTCAGCGAAGCCCGTCCCTATCACAATCCCCGCGACCATCAGGCCACTATGGCGATCCTGTACGGCATGGCGGAAAAGGGCTTTGTGGACGAGAGCATCGTGAAGGATATGGATCTGGTTATGGCCGAATATTCAAACCAGGACATCCCCTCCCCCGCACTGCCCCCGCTTTAAAACGACAGCAGCAATAACCGCATCAAAACCTGAAAGAAAGTCTGATGAGAAGTCTGAGGGAAGTCTGAAGCTCAGGCGGTTCAAATTTTAATTGTTTATTGTTGCTGAACCATCATTTTCATTATATTTTCTGCAAATAAAAGAGTACATTTCTCTAAAAAATCTCATTTTATCCTTAACATAAGAATGAAAAATATTGCGCCAACGCTTTTTACAGCAATATTCCCCGTTGCGGATTCGTTGGGCTTACGGAAGAACTCTTCCTTAAAAGGATGTATATCTTGGGCATAACTTGCACAATGCCATTGTCAAAGGAGATTTGAGAGGAATGTGGAACAACTTCAAAATCGGTTTCAAACTGTTGCTGGGGTTCAGTATCCTTCTGATTGTATTCATCGTCGCCGTGGGGGTGAGCTGGAGTTCCCTGTCGCACCTGCGGGATGAAAGCCTTTATCTGACGGATCAGGTCATTCCCGCCATGATGACGACCTTTTCGCTGGAACGGGCGCAGTACGAGGTGTTCCTGAGCGTGAGCAAAATGCAGAACAACACGACGAAGGAGACGATAGAGAATGTCGCGGCGACGACACAGGACGCCCGCAGGATTCTGGACCTCATAAAAACGATGAACGCCACCTGGCCGGAGCTGGCGACGCCAAAGTACGTCGTGGAAAAACTGGCGCCTCCCTACCAGGAGTACGTGAATGCCCTCCGCCGGACGACAACCGCCCTCCAGGAAAAGAACTCCGCTTACGACAGGATGATTCAGGCGGGTTCGACACTGTTTGCGAAGAGCTTCGAGGTGCGGAGCGTCATTTTCGAGAGCATAAGCCGTCTCGCGGATCATGCCCTGGACAACGCCGAAGGGCTGGACCGCTCCTTTTCCCGACGCTTCCATCAGGAACTGGAATGGCTGAGCCTGATCAACCAAATCAACGACTCTTTCCAAAAAGTACGGAACGGCGTTCAGAGCGCCATAGGCAGGAACAACATGGAGGGGGTGCAGCAATTTTTCGATGACCTGGACCTCCTTGACAAAGCCGCCGTAAATTTACGCAACTACGCCGAAAACGAAGAAGAAATCGCTCAAATGGACAGCATTCTGAACGCCTCTGCCAACTACAGGGGAGAGCTGCGTAATTTCCTGACGGCTTACAGGGAACTGGGCCTGCTGAACGCCGTACGGAGTCCTCTCGTGAAAACGCTTAACGATGAAGGGACTCAGGCCTCCGATATCGGCCAGAACTGGGTGAAGAACGCCGCTGAAGAAAGCTCTCAGGAACTGGGCAAAACCATTTTCCTCCTGCTCTCTTCGACGATGGTCTCGCTTGTGCTGGGATTTCTGGTGGCCTGGCTGATCGCCCGCAGCATTACAAAACCCCTCAACAGCATCGTCACTCTGGCCCAGCGCGCCGGAGAGGGCGATCTGACCATCCGGAGGAAGGACTTTCGCTATGACGGCAGGGATGAACTGGCCGTCATGGCCGATGCCATCGCAGATATGATCAAAACCCAGTCTTACGGACTGCAAAAGGTGGTCACCGTGGCAGACAGCCTGGAGGAAAGCGCCGAGAAACTCTCCTCCATTGCGGAGCAGACCAGCGCAGGCATGGAAGAAGTCAGAATATCCATCGAACAGGTTTCCGCCCTGAGCGAAAGCAACGGAGCCGCCCTTCAGGAGAGCAACTCGGGAGTGGAAGAGATGAGTGCCGGCGCGGATACCGTCGCACAGTCCGCCACGGACAGCGCCCAGTTTATTTCTCAGACCACGGAGGCCTCTCACAAAGCCATCCAGACGGTCAACGACGTCATCGAAGGCATGCGTGAAGTCGACGTAAACGCAAAAGAAAGTGAAAGCAGGACGCGGCAGCTGGTCGCTTCCGTCGAAAACGTCAGCAGTTTCGTGTCGGTTATCACGGGCATTGCGGACCAGACGAATCTTTTGGCACTGAACGCGGCCATCGAAGCCGCCCGGGCCGGAGAGGTGGGACGGGGCTTCGCCGTGGTGGCGGAGGAAGTTCGAAAACTCGCGGAAGAATCCGCTCGGGCGGCTCAAAACGTAAAGGAAATCATCGTTGAACTTCAGAATGGCGCTCAGGCCAGTATCAACGCCACCACAGAGGCGGGAAACCGTCTGGCGGCGACCCTCACTCAGGCGACGGAGGCGCAAAAAGAGCTGAATGACGCCCTGCAGGAGATTCAGAAAGCCAACGACTCCATACAAAATATCGCGGCCGTGGCCGAGGAACAGGCGGCTTCCAGCAGAGAGGTCGCGACGGGCATCGACAGCGCCACGAGGTCCACGATGGAAATGGTGGATACAATCGCGAACATACGCCGGATCAGCGAAAATACTGCATCACTGGGCCTTGGCGTGGCACAGCACTCGGAAACGATGGCGGAGCACGCTCAAAACCTGACCCATATCCTGTCCCGCTTCAGTCTGCCTCCCATCTCTCCGGAGGGCGCGGAAAAAGCGCTGCCGTCCACAGCGGTGTCTTTATCCAAACCACCCAGACCAAAAGCATAATAGCGGGAGAAATCGCGAACTTTTTTCACTCTGACGAACCTTTGCCTGACGAACATTCGCCTGACGGGTCTTCGTTCTCCCGTCAGGTTTCAAATGTGTTAACCTTTTTATAAATACAGGTTTACAGAAGAACGTCTTCATGCTATCCTCCGTAATATTTTGCAGGTCTTTTGCAGGAAAGGAGGAATATTGTCATGGGACAGGAGACGAGAGAAGCGGGCCTCGCCAAAGACAGAGTGCTGGCGTTGCTGGAGGAACAGGCGGGAGAAATTGTCACCGGTGAAGAGCTGGCACGGAAGCTGGGCGTTTCCCGGGTTGCCGTGTGGAAAATCATCAAACTGCTGCAGGAGCGTGGCTGCGCCATCGAGTCCGTTTCGCGGCGAGGTTATCGTTTTGTGAGTCGAAACGGGGTTCTCTCCGAAGTTTTCATTCAATCTGGTCTGAAAACCCGATTTTTGGGGCGTCGCCTCGAAGTTCTGAAATCCGTGGACTCCACTAACGCCTACATCAGGAGAATGGACCTGACTTCGACAGAAGCGGGTTTCGTCGTTGTGGCAGACGGGCAGACGAAAGGCAAAGGCCGCAAAAACAGGCCTTTTCTCTCTCTCCCCGGAGAAGGGCTCTACATGAGCATACTGCTGAAGCCGGACATTCCCGCCGACGAAACGCGTTTTTTGACCATCTGCGCGGGACTGGCCGTCTGTGAGGCGATTGAAGCCCTCTATGATCTGAACCCCCAAATCAAATGGGTCAATGACGTCTGGTGCGACGGCAAAAAACTCTGCGGCATTTTGACGGAGGGAGCCGTATCCCTGGAGCTGCAACGCATGAGTCACGTCGTCATCGGGATTGGAGTCAATACGGGATCCGTGGGCGAAGATTTGCGGGAAATCGCCACATCCCTGGGTCAGCTCACTGGGGGCAGTCCGGATCGGAACGAACTGGCGGCGGAAATCCTGAACCGTCTGGAGCCCTTCTGCATCGCTCTCGCCGAGGGCCGGAAAAAAGAACTGCTGGACGCATACCGAAGCCGTCAGTACGTGCTGGGGCGAACCGTCCAGGTCTTCACCGGAACGGAAACCTTCAGCGCCCTGGCCACGGGTATCGACGACGGAGGTGCGCTCATCGTCGAAAATGAAACGGGACGGATACGTCTCAGTTCCGAGGAAGTCAGCCTGAAACTGAAGTAAACCTGAAAGAAAGGACCCTGAAATCATGAGCAACAAAACATTTCCACTTAAAAATCTTCTTTTGACCGCTTTTTTTGCCGTTTTGACCTCCATCGGAGCCATGCTGTCGGTTCCGCTGCCCTTCATGCCGGTTCCGATAACGGTTCAGTCGTTTATCGTGCTGATGTCGGGATTGCTGCTGGGGCCGAAATACGGGCCGCTTTCCCAGATGCTCTACGTGGTCATGGGCCTGATCGGTCTGCCCGTTTTCGCCGGAGGAACAGGTGGACCACAGACTGTTTTTTCTCCCAGTTTCGGCTTTTTAATTGGCTTTATCGTTGCTTCCTGGATCGGAGGACTGCTCGCCTCGAAAGCTCAAACGTTTCTGCAGTACGCCCTCGTCTCTCTGGCCGCCACGGTCGGGCTCTACGCCGTTGGACTGCCGGGCTTTTATCTGATCATGCGCTTCGCCGCGGGAAAAGAACTGGATTTTGTCCGAGTCGTGCAACTCGCTTTTCTTCCCTTCCTCGTTCCCGATCTCATCAAAATTGTGGTAAGCGGCTGGCTGGCCTCCAGAGCGGTTCCGACGCTGGAAGGGGCGGGGCTGCTGTCCCATCGTCCGCTGCCCGCCGCGGAGGAAAACTCTCCGGTCTAAACTGCCTGTACGGAAAAGTGCCCGTATTTTCACATCGCATTTTTTTACATCGCATTTTTTCTTCCGTTCCGGCTTCGTTGTGTTATGCTTTTAATATAAAAAGACTCAGGGAAAACGCCTGAAAGAACGATAATTTCTGAAAATTTTTATATTGAAGGAGAGGGTTTGCTGTGAGGATCGACGCTGCTTTTGGGATGTTATCCAACATTGGAAGCTGGCTGGGCATATTTTTTATCCTGTTTCTGATTCTGTCGTCAGCAATCAGGATTGTCCCGGAGTACAGGCGGCTCGTTGTTTTCCGCCTGGGGCGTCTGGCCGGCAGCCGGGGACCGGGGGTGGTGTTCGTCATTCCCGTCATCGACCGCGTGACCACGGTGGACCTGAGGATCCTGACCATGGACGTCCCCGTTCAGGAGGTCATCACAAAGGACAACGTCCCCATCAAGGTGAACGCGGTGGTGTATTTCCGCGTCATGGACCCGTCTCATTCCGTGGTGGAAGTCGAAAACTACGTCATGGCCACGAGTCAGCTCGCCCAAACCACACTGAGATCCGTGGTGGGGTCCGTGGAACTGGACGAGGTCCTCTCCTCCAGAGAAAAGATCAACCAGGAGCTTCAGAAAATCATCGATGAGCGCACAGATCCCTGGGGCATCAAGGTCAGCGCCGTGGAGGTGAAGGAACTGGAGCTTCCCGACGGCATGAAGCGCGCCATGGCCCGTCAGGCCGAGGCCGAACGGGAACGCCGCGCAAAAATCATCGCCGCCGAGGGAGAACTTCAGGCGGCCACGAAACTTTCCGAGGCCGCGAAGCAAATGGAAGTGTCTCCCGTCACGCTTCAGCTCCGCTACCTGCAGACGATTCGGGAAATCTCCGGCGAACGCAACTCCACCACGTTCTTTCCGATCCCCGTGGACCTCCTTCGCCCTTTCATCGAAAAGACGCTGTCGAGAGAGGAAAAACAGGGCGGACAGGGCGTCTGACCGCAAATGGGACAATGAGCGAAACAGGTGTTTTTTGCAGAAAAAACGACAGAAAATGCGATTGAAAAAAAATGTAATTGCAGGAAAATGCAATCAGGAAGTATGATTTAAAGAAATGCGGTTGACGTGTGACAGGTAAAGGACATCGAATAACGGCCTTCGCGATTCTGATGGCGACCACGGATTCGCTTTTGGCCTCGGCGCTGGCGGCAATGGGCAGTACGTTCCCCGACAGAATCGAGCACATAATCTGGAGAAAAAAACGGGGGCGGCATCACAGAAGGACATCGCACTGGTTCGTGCTCTACGGGGCGGCGTTTATTTTCTGTTATTACCGATGGGGAAGCGGGCTGGTTCCGCAGCTGAGCACCTTTCCGCAGGAACTGGGAACCCATGTTCTGGAAACTTTCTCCACCTGCGCGGCATTCTGGTTTCTCGGCGGGCTGCTGCATATTTTCTGCGACGCCTGCTGCGGCAGGGTTCCTCTGTTGGTTCCCTGGCGAAAGACGTTCGGCTGGTATTTTTTTCGGGTGGCCGACGTTCCCGGGCAAATGAGCCAGGGTGAAACGGCCTTTGTGATGTTTGTCGTTTTTTCCTGTCTCAGCATCTGGCTGTCGGGACACGGATTGATTTATGTTTCTGTTCAGTAAAAAAGTAAAAATTTCAAAAAGAAAAGGAAGTGAGTTGCGCATGGACGCAGGGCCTGAAAGTTACCCCCCTTCGCGAAGGACGCTTAAATTGAACGGACGGCGGCGGGCCGTGCGGGAAAGGTAACGCGGGTTTCCCCGGAGAAGCCCACTGATCCTCTCACACGTCTGAGCCCTCCGCTCCGGGAAACGGAGGTTATCTCATGACGGATCTCATCACGGAACTTATCGACACAAAAAAACACCGGCAGCTCAAGGAGCTCATGCTGAACACCAACGTGGTTGACATTGCCGACGATCTGGAGGAACTGACTCCGGAACGGCGGGTGGTGCTGTTCCGCTCTCTGCCCAAGGATGCCGCGGCCAGCGTTTTTTCCTATCTTCAGCCGGATACGCAGGAAAACCTCATCAGTCTTCTGACGGATCCGGAGCTTTCTCATATCGTCAACGACCTGTTTCTGGACGACGCCGTGGATTTTGTCGAAGAAATGCCGGCGAACGTGGTCAAACGCGTCCTGAAAAACGTCTCGGAGGACACGCGAAACCAGATCAACCAGCTTCTCCGCTATCGGGAGGACTCGGCGGGCAGCATCATGACCACGGAGTACATCAGCCTGAAAGAGGAGATGGACGTGGAGGCGGCCTTCCGACGCATTCGCCGGGAGGGCATGGACAAGGAAACCATTTACACCTGCTACGTCACCGATGCGAAGCGCATTCTCAAAGGGGTAGTCACCGTGAAAACCCTTCTGCTGTCGGAGCCCACGGACCGCATCGGCGACATCATGAGCCGGAACATCATCTATGCCACCACCGGCGACGATCGGGAACAGGTGGCGGAGATCTTCCAGAAGTACGACCTCATCGCCCTGCCTGTGGTGGACACGGAGCGGCATTTGGTGGGCATCATCACCGTCGACGACGCGATGGAAGTTCTGGAGGAGGAAAACACGGAGGACTTTCACCTCATGGCGGCAATGAAGCCCTCCGACGATCCCTACCTTTCGGCGGGGGTCTTCGAGATGGCGAAACGCCGGATCGGCTGGCTGCTGTTTCTTATGGTGAGCGCGTTTTTCACGGGAGGCATCATCACCCACTACGAAGCCCTCTTCGCGGCGCTTCCGGCTCTGATTTCCGCCATTCCCATGCTGATGGACACGGGAGGAAACGCGGGCTCCCAGTCCTCCACTCTGATCATCCGCGGCATGGCGGTGGGAGAACTGGAACTTGCCGACTGGATCTCGATTTTCTGGAAAGAACTGCGAATCAGCACACTGGTCGGCGGAGTGCTGGGCGTCATCAACGTAGCCTACAAATGGCTTCTGAGCGGCAGCCTCTCCCTGGGGCTGATCGTCGGAACGAGCCTTTTCGCCACGGTTCTCTTCGCCAACCTCATCGGCAGTATGCTGCCCCTTCTGGCGCGGCGGCTGAAGTTCGACCCCGCACTGATGGCCGCCCCCATCGTCACGACCCTGGTGGATGCCGGCGGCCTGATCGTCTATTTTCTGGTCGCCGGCGTCGTTCTGAATTTATGCGCGCCCTGATTTTTACGCGGCGCAGATGGCCCGGGCCGCCACGACTCCGCTGGCGGCGGCCTGGATGATGCCGCGGCTGACCCCCGCTCCGTCGCCGATCGTCCAGAGTCCTCGAATTGAGGGAACCTCCAGATTGTTCCCCAGTTCGAGCCTCAGAGAGTACAGCTTGATCTCGACGCCGTAAAGCAGCGTGTCGCCGTGACTGACGCCCGGCATGATCCGGTTCAGCGCGTCCAGAAACTCCACGATGTCCGTGACGTAACGATGGGGCAGAACCAGGCTCAGATCCCCCGGCTGGGCGGAGGCGGTGGGGTCCACCATACCCCGGTCGATTCGGGGCTGAGTGGAGCGTCGGCCGCCCCTCAGATCGGCCAGCCGCTGAACCAGAATGCTCCCCCCCGCCAGCATGTTGGCCAGTTTCGCCACGTGGGTCGCGTAACCGATGGGGTCGCTGAAGGGCTGGCTGAAGTTTTTCGTCACGAGAATGGCGAAGTTCGTGTTGCCGGATTTTTTGTTCTTCAGGCTGTGCCCGTTGACCGTCACCAGGCGATGGGCCTGATTGAACTCGTGAACTACGTAACCGGACGGATTCATGCAGAAGGTGCGGCAGCGGTCGTCGAAAGTGGGGGAATTGTACAGGCACTTGACCTCGTAGAACTCCCGGGTCAGAGTCTCGCAGACACTGTCGGGGACCTCCACCCGCACGCCGATGTCCACGGGCATGGACGCGATGGGCAGCTTCAGCCTGCCGATGATTTTCTCCATCCAGGAAGCTCCCTCCCGGCCCGGCGACACGATGACATGTCCGCCCCGGACCGTCCTGCCGTCCTCGAACCGGATTCCGACCGCGGAGCCGTTTTCGATCAGCAGATCGTCCACAGCGGCGTTCATTTGAATATCGCACTTCGTGACCAGGTCCTCGTACATGTTGTGAAGAACCTCCCGGGACGCGTCCGTGCCGATGTGCCGAATGCGCGCAGGAAGAACGCGAACCCCCACCTCGGCGCCGGTGCGGATCGTCTCCCGGGTGATTTCGCAGCCGGCCTCGTAGCAGTGGGGATCCGCTCCGAAGCGAACGAATACCCCGTCCACCTCGGCGATCAGCTCCTCCAGCGCCGGGCGGCCGATGTATTCCTCAAGGTTGCCGCCGTAGCCCGTGGTCAGAGTCAGCTTTCCGTCGGAGGCCGATCCCGCGCCGCCCCACCCGGAGACAATAGCGCAGGACTGGCAGTTGAGGCAGTCCTGAACCAGTCCGGCCACAATAGGACACTGACGTTCGCTGATCAGTTTCCCCTTGTCCGCCATAAAAACCGTTTTCCCGCGGGCGACCAGCTCCAGCGCGGCGAAAATTCCAGCCGGTCCCGCCCCCACAATAACCACGTCGTAAGTTTCAGCAGATTTTCCTTTCATTCGGTAGTCCTCTCGTCGTCATTCGACTATTCAAAGATTAAAAGGCCGCTCCTTTGCGGGAACGGCCTCTTTGTCGCTCTCTGAACTGCCTGAAACCTTTTTTGGATCAGAAGCGGATGTAGGCCACCTGCGACTGAAGGTATTCCATAAGTCCGTGTTTGCCGTCCGCGCCGCCGATACCGGATTTGCGCCAGCCCGCGTGGAATCCCTGCATTCCCTCGAAATGCTCCCGATTCACGTAGGTCTCCCCGAACTTCAGGTCCTTGAGCGCCTGCATCACCGTGTTGACGTTCTTCGTGAAAATGGACGAGGTGAGCCCGTATTCACAGTCGTTGGCCAGGGTGATGGCCTCCTCGTATTCACTGTAGGGAAGGATGGGGATAACGGGTCCGAAAATTTCCTTACGAACGATCTCCATATCCTGGCGGCAGTTCACCAGAACCGTGGGTTCATAGAAGTAACCCGTTTGTGTATCGGCGACTTTTCCGCCCGTCAGAACCTTTGCGCCCTCGGCTTTTGCCCGGGTCACCATTCCGTCGATCTTCTGCTGCTGGTTTTTGTCGATCTGAGTGCTCATGTCCGGAGCGGGGGTGGCGAAGGGATCTCCGTATTTGACCGCCTGCATGGCCTTCACGAATTTATCCAGGAACTGATCGTAAATGCTTCTGTGAACGTAGGCCCGCTCCGCGCAGTTGCAGACCTGACCGCTGAAGATCACGCGGGAGGCGACGATGCCCTTCACCGCCAGATCCAGATCGGCATCGGGGAACACGATGGCCGGAGCCTTGCCGCCCAGTTCAAGCGAGACCTTCATGACCTTGTCGGCCGAGGCTCGGATGATTTCCTGCCCCGCCTCGACGCTGCCCGTCAGGGAAACCATATCGGTAATGGGATGGGTGGCCAGCGCGTTGCCCAAAGTCGCCCCGCTGCCGGTGACGAAGTTCACGACGCCCTTCGGAAGGTCAAGGGACGCCACCATCTTCGCGAATTCGAGGGTGGTGTTGGGCGTGAGGCTGCTGGGCTTTATCACGATCGTGCAGCCGGTGAGCAGCGCCGGAGCCACTTTGCGGGCCATGACGAAGAATGGGAAGTTCCAGGGACAGATGCCAACCGCAACGCCGATGGGTTTACGGAACAGGAAAATGTTTTCGTTCGGGCTGTCGCTCTGGATGATTTCACCCTCGTAAATGCGGGCCCAGCCGGCGTAGTAATCGAAATACGCCGCGGTGACGTCGATCTCCACCTGCGCGAGAGGCATGATTTTCGCCTGCTCCGACGCAAGGGTTCGGGCCAGTTCGACCCTTTTACCCCGAATCAGGTTCGCCATCTGCGCCAGATAAGCGCCACGCTCCACGGAGGCCCGGGCCGCCCAGGCGGGCTGCGCTTTTTTCGCCGCTTCCAGTGCGTCGATGCCGTCCTGTGCGTTACCCTTCGGTACCTTTGAAATGATCTGCCCCGTATAAGGGTTTTCCACTTCGATCCAATCCGAAGAATGGGAGTTCACAAGAGCGCCGTTTATAAACTGTTGGTACGTCTCCATCGCAATCCCCTCCTGGTCGATTTGTTTTACTCTTTCGCCATCATGAATATGGTTATTAATATATCATAGCACCGCAGAAAAAGACAGTTTCATCTTCCCATCAATGCACCTTCAATGCAACTTCAGAATATTGAGACGATAAAGGCTGAACACGACTGCCTGGAGCGAAAAGCATCAGGCCCGCTTTTCGTCCCGGGAGGACAGGAGGATGGCGGCGACGAGAAACGCAAAGCCCAAAAGGCCGACGCCTTTGGGGTATTCGCCGAAGAACAGCCAGGCGAGGATTGCGCCGCCCAAAGGTTCTCCCAGAAGCAGAATCGAGATATGGCAGGTGCTGCAATAGCCCAGCGCCCAGTTGTAGCCGCTGTGTCCCAGCACCTGCGCCAAAAGAGCCATGCCCGCCAGAGCCCGCCAGGTCGCCGCGGAAAACCCCGTGATTTTGAGCCCCATGGCAAGGACCACAATCCACATGATCACCGCGCAGGACCCGTAGCAAAGGGTGGCGTAGGAGGCGATGCTGAGCTTGCGCCGGACCTCCCCGCCGCAGATGATATAAACGGAAGCGGCGATACCTCCCAGCAGGGCGAGAAAATCGCCAAAGAGCTCCCTTTTTCCGAAGGACATGTCGCCGTATCCCAAAATGCAGGCTCCCACAACGCTCATGACAATGCACAGTCCCATGAGGCGCGACAGGCGCTCCCTGCCCAGAGCCAGGTTGATCAGCGCCGTCCATATGGGGACCGTGTCCACCAGTATCAGGCTCGAAGCCACGGACGTATAGTCGAGGGAGGTCATCCAGACCGCAAAATGAAAAGCCAGAAAGGCCCCCGACAGCAGGGTGATGGCGAGGTCTCTGCCGGTGAGCCGGCGATAGTCCTCCCGATAAAAAATCAGAGAAACGGGCAGAAACACCAGCGTGGCAAAAGAGACCCGATAAACGCACTTGACGAAAGGATGAGCTTCCGCAACCCGCACCAGAATCGACCCCGTGGAGACGCTCATGATCGCCACCGTCAGAACGGCAAAAAGCAGGACTCGCTTCGACGCTGCCACAATAAAACCTCCGTTTCAAAACTTTCGGAAGAGACATCCTCATTGTACCCCGTCGGAACGAATTGAAAACGAACTGGATATGAAAAGAAGCTGAAAAAATGCTGAAAAAACGCGTTCCGAAAATAAGCACCTTGACAATAGCATCTCTTTAGAGTATTTTTTCCGAAATTTCTTTAAATTTTCCTTTATCAAGTTAATTTTATATCGCTTTATATCATTAAGGAGAACTCCGGAACTGTTGTTCTGGTGGGGAAATTGTTGAAGAAAAATTCCACTCAAAGGAGGAGCCCCCTGTGGAAACCTGAGAAAACATAAATTTAAAAAAAGTTGGACGGCGTGCGGCGGGAGAGAGAAGGGGAAGAATCTTTGCAGTGTGTCAACGCTAACATAAATTAACTTTTTTAAGGAGGATCTTTCATGGAACACTTCATGTGGCTGTTTGTTTGTATCGCGATTTTCTCGATTGGCGATTTGATGGGCGTCTTCACAAAAGCGAAGCTGTCTTCGGTGTTTGTGGCGATGTTCCTGTTCCTGCTCGGGTTTATGACGGGCATCCTGCCCGCGGATGTCATCGATCGGGCCTGGCTCACGGAAATTGGACGGTGGTCGTCGCCCTTCATCGTATATCACATGGGAACCATGGTCAAAATGGAAGAGCTGCGCAAGGAGTGGCGGACGGTCATTATGGCGCTTTGGGGAATGCTCATCGCGGTGGGCGCCCTTTACCTGATCATTCCCATCATCGGACAGGCGGCGGCGTACGTCAGCATTCCCATCATCAACGGCGGAATCGTCGCCACGCAAATCATGACGACAGCTGCGATGGAAAAGGCCGCTCATGCCCCCGAGGCCACGGCCGAAGCTCTCAAACTGGCGGCGGCGCTGGGAACCGCGGTTTTCGCCATGCAGAAGCTGGTGGGAACCCCTCCGACCTCCTACTGCGCCATGAAGGAAGCTCAGAAGATCATCGAGGACTTTCGGGCCAAAAAGGCGGCGGGACAGCTAAACGACAAATCGAAGACCGACGAGCCCAAAACGCTGGGGTTCTTTGAGCGTCACAACCTGGGCCGGTACTACACCCCCTTCGTCTGCCTCGGCGTGACGGCGTTCTTCGCGTGGATGTCCATGTACCTGGGCAGCGTCACTCCCATCAATTATTCCATATGGGCGCTGGTTTTCGGCGTCGTGACCTCCTACGCGGGCATCGTCCCTCAGAACATTCTGGATCGGGGAAAGGCCTCCGGACTGGTGACCGGGGTCGTCTTCACCAGCATTATCCCCGCCCTGGCCAAAATCCGGCTTGAGGACCTGAAGCCCCTCGCCTTCCAGACCGTCCTGATTTTTGCGGTTGTGCTTATCGCGCTCTATATCTTCATTTACATCCTGCCCACCTGGAAAATCGTCGGCAGCAAAAACCTCGCTCTGGGGCTTTCAATGACGCAGCTTCTGGGGTTCCCCGCGTTCTTCCTCATCATCAACGAAGTGGCCGTCGCCTCCAGCGACAAAGAGGAGGAACGAGAGGCCGTTCTGGCAAAACTGGTTCCGGCTTTCGTGGTCTCCAACTTCATATCGGTGACGAGCATTTCCATCGTCATCGCGGGCATTTTTGCGCCCATGCTGTAATTTGCTCCCGATTAAAATAATCCTGACAAAAAACGATCCTGACAAAACAAAAAAGAGGCAAAAGATATGAAAACTCATTGTGTTACGAAGTTTGATCCGCACCATTACCGCTATCCTTCCCACCGGAACGTGGTCTACGGTTCCCGGGGCATGGTCGCCACATCCCAGCCACTGGCGGCTCAGGCGGGGCTGGCCGTGCTGAAAAAGGGCGGCAACGCGGCAGACGCGGCCATCGCCACGGCGGCGGCGCTTACCGTGGTGGAGCCCACGGGCAACGGTTTGGGAAGCGACGCCTTCACCCTGATCTGGAAGGATGGAAAACTGCACGGCCTCAACGGAAGCGGGTTCGCACCCCAAGCCTGCACCGCGGAACTCTACCGGTCGAAGGGCTGGAAAACGGTTCCGCCCTACGGTTGGCCCGCAGTCACAGTTCCCGCCGTGGTCGCCTCCTGGTGTGAGGTGTCGAAAAAAATGGGCCGGCTGCCCCTGAAGGACGTGCTGGAGCCCGCCATCGACTACGCCGTCAACGGTTACGCCGTGCCCGTGACCATCGCTTATAACTGGAACGTGGCCGCAAAAAAGTACCCCGCCATGTCGGAGCCGGAGCTTCAGGCCTGGAGCCGCACATTTGCCCCCAAAGGCCGTGCCCCCGGAGCGGGAGAGCTGTTTCTCTCGCCGGACCACGCCCGCACCCTCACGCGCATAGCGGAAACCAATGGGGAGGCTTTTTATAAGGGAGAAATCGCGGAAAAGATCGTGAAATTCGCCAAAGAAACCGGCGGATTCCTCACCATGGAGGACCTTGCGGCCTTCGCGCCGGAATGGGTCGAGCCCATCGGGATCAGCTACAAAGGTTACGACGTCTGGGAAATTCCCCCCAACGGTCAGGGTATTTGCGCTCTGATCGCCCTGAACATCCTCAAGGGATTGGAGCTCGACGAGCGTTACTCCGCGGAGACCTGCCACAACCAGCTTGAATCCATTAAACTGGCTTTTGCGGACGTGCACAAATACGTCGCCGACCAGCGTTTCAGCACCGTACCGGTGAAGGAGCTGCTCAATGAGGAATACGCCGACCGGCGCAGACAGCTGGTCACCGGTCAGGCGGTGGACTTCAGGGCCGGAAATCCCATGCCGGGCGGAACGGTTTACCTGGCGGCGGCGGACGGAGAGGGAATGATGGTCTCCTGGATTCAGAGCAACTACATGGGGTTCGGTTCCGGCGTGGTGTGTCCCGACACGGGCATCGCCTTCAACAACCGGGGAGCCTGCTTCACTCTCTCCGCCGATCACGCCAACGTTCTCCAGGGGCGCAAACGGCCTTACAACACGATTATCCCCGCCTTCCTGACCCACAAAGGCCAGGCTGTGGGGCCTTTCGGCGTCATGGGCGGATTTATGCAGCCTCAGGGTCATCTGCAGGTCATCTCCAACGTGGTAGACTTCGGGATGAACCCTCAGGAGGCTCTGGACGCGCCGCGCTGGCAGTGGATCGGCGGCATGAAGGTCTCCGTGGAGCCGGATTTCCCCGCCGCCACGGCTCTGAAGCTGGCGGCAATGGGACACGAGATCGTCCCCGACGTGACCTCCAACGACTTCGGCAGAGGAGAAATCATCTGGAGGACGGAGGACGGTACGCTGGTTGGCGCGACGGAGCCGAGAACGGACGGGCACGTGGCCGCCTGGTAGGAAAGTTGAGCGGGTAAAACGTAAGATAAAAACGTAAGAAAGAACAGGGAGGTTTTCAGGATGAAGTTTTTGAGCGCCGCGCAGCACATCTACGCTTATGAGCCCGAAATGAAAGGCGTCGCGGAAGTCAGCCCCGGCGACTCGGCGGTTTTCGAGACACAGGACTGCTTTGCGGGGCAAATTCAAACCGAAGAGACGTTGTGCGCGGATATTGACTTCGACCACGTCAACCCCGCCACAGGCCCCCTGCACGTCGTCGGCGCGGAGAAAAACGACCTGCTGGGCGTCCTGATCGAGAGCATCGAAACGGCGGACCGCGCCGCGTCCGTGGTGGTGCCCGGAGCCGGAGTCATGCCGGACAGGGTCGAAGCGTCCCTGACCCGAATACTCGAAATCGACGGTAAGAACCGGCGTTGTTCCTTCCGGGGCCTGAATCTGCCACTGAAACCCATGATCGGGGTCATCGGCGTGGCCACCGCCTCCGAACGCGTCCCCACCGGCACTCCGGGGTCCCACGGGGGCAACATGGACACGACGGACATCACGGAAAAAAGTGTCCTGTGGCTTCCCGTTTTCCAAAAAGGAGCCCTGCTGGCGCTGGGAGACTGCCACGCCGTCATGGGCGACGGAGAAATCGGATGCTCGGGAGCCGAGGTGGCCGCAAAAGTGACCGTGCGTCTCGACCTGCTGAAACAGGCCGCTTTTCCCTGGCCCATCCTGGTGACGCCACGTGAACTGATGATCATCGCCTCGGCGGAAACACTGGATCTGGCCGCGCGAACCGCCAGCGAGGCAATGGTCCAACTGGTCGAAAAAACCCTCGGCCTGAGCATGTCGGACGCGCTGATCCTCTGTTCTCTCGTCATGGATTTGAGAATCAGTCAGGTCGTGGATCCTCAGAAAACCGTAAGGGCGGTCATGCCCCTCGAAATTCTGCCCTGGGAAAAGGTCAGGGCAACCCTGACAGCGGCTCGGGGCCTCTGGTAATCGAGAATTTTTAATTAGAGCGAATTGCGTAATCGTGTACCAAAAAAAGACGTTTAACACGGGTAAGCGACGCACAAAAACTTATGCAGAAAAGAGCCAGCGGCTCTAAGAGAAAGGGCTCTCGTGAAAGTTCGGGAGCCCTTCAGATTTCCACGCCGGTTTTCGCCGCGTCCAGCCGATGAAGGACGACGACTCCGCCGCAGAACCGCTTTACGAGGTCCATCGTCTCCTCCGCGGCCTGACGTCCCGT
>JAISUO010000045.1 GCA_031272035.1 Synergistaceae bacterium | reverse complement strand
GTGTAACCGGCCTCTCCGTTGGATGTCAAGAGCAGAAATGGCATAACATAACCCCCTTTGTTGCTGATAAATTCTGAGAATTTAACAAATTATATCACGCGACGCGAATTATTGCGCGCGCGAACGTTTTCGTCAGCCGTCGGCCGGCGCGTCGTCTCCAAAATTGAGTTTCAGCTGTCTGTATTCGGCGCCGTCCAGTTCTTCCGCGTTGCTCACGGTCAGCCCCATCAGCCGTATCCTTCGGGTTTCGCCGAAATCCACGGCGCTCAGAAGCTCCTGGCTGACGCTCCAGAAGGCGTCGAACTTTTTTATGCTCTTTGAAAGGGTTTTGCGCTTCGATGTCTCGCGGAAATCGGCGTATTTGACCTTCAGCGTCACCGTGCGCCCCGTGAAGGTGTGGCGGGAAAGTCTTTCCCACAGCTCCCTGGCGATGGCCCGCAGTTTTTCTCTCAGCGTCGTTTCGTCGCTCAGGTCCGTCATGAAGGTATGTTCAGCTCCAAGGGACTTGCGAACGCGGCTGGCCTCCACCTCTCTGTCGTCCACCCCTCTGGCGTTCAGGTAATAGATATGCCCGATTTTTCCGAAAAGGCGGGTCAGCGTGGCTTCGTCGTACTGTTTCAGGTCGTTGCCCGTGTGGATTCCCAGCCGGTGCATTTTTTCCGCCGTGACTCTGCCGACGCCCCAAAATTGTTCTATTTTCAGGGTCTCCACAAATTTTTCCGCCTCCTCCGGCAGGACCACGAAAAGCCCGTCCGGTTTTTTGTAATCGGAGGCGATTTTGGCGAGGAATTTGTTGATGGAGATTCCCGCCGAGGCGGTGAGGCCGGTGGTTTCCCGAATGCGCTGCCGAAGCTCCCGGGCGATGCGCAGTGCGGAGGACTCGCCTTTTTTGTTACGGGTCACGTCCAGATAGGCCTCGTCCAGAGAGAGGGGTTCCACCAGATCCGTGTACTCGAAAAAAATTTCCCTTATTTGATGGGAGATTTCGCGGTAAACCTCGAAGCGGGCGGGGACGAAGATGAGCTGAGGACATCGGGCAATGGCCGTCAGGGAGGGCATGGCCGAGTGAATGCCCCATTTTCGCGCCTCGTAGCTGGCCGCCGCCACGACCCCGCGCTCGGCGCCGTATCCCACAGCGAGGGGTTTGCCCCGATATTCCGGGTGGTCCCGCTGCTCGATGGAGGCGTAAAAAGCGTCCATGTCCACGTGGATGATTTTTCGCAAGGCCGTGGCCTCAGCCGGGCATGGGAAGGACGGGGTCGGCGAGTTTCAGTTTCATTCCGGTGTGCTCCAGAACCTGTTCCACCGTCACGTCGGGAGCCACCTCGCAGAGCTGCATTTCTCCCTCGATTCTGCGCACGACGGCGTATTCCGTCACGATGACGTCCACCACGCCGATGGCCGTCAGGGGCAGAGAGCATCGCTCCACCAGTTTGGGGCTGCCGTTTTTGTCCAGGTGGGTCATGGCCACGTAGACTTTTTTCGCGCCGTAGACGAGATCCATGGCGCCGCCCATGCCGGGGGTTCGCTTGCCGGGGATCCACCAGTTCGCCAGATTGCCCTCTCCGTCCGCCTCCAGTGCCCCCAGCACCGTCGCGTCAAGGTGCCCGCCCCGAATGATGCCGAAGCTCATGTCGCTGGAGATGTAACAGCCTCCCGGCAGGAGGGTGATGCAGTGCCCCCCCGCGCCGATGCAGCGCAGGTCGGGCTCCTCCGGTTTGGGGCCCGCGCCGATCACCCCGTTTTCCGTGTGGACCAGCAGGCTCACTCCTTCGGGCAGAAAGTCGGAAACCAGCGAGGGGATTCCGATGCCCAGGTTGACGAAGCTGCCGTCCTCCAGGTCCAGGGCGATACGTCGGGCGATGCGGTAACGGGCGGTGTTTTCGTCAAGTTCGGGAAGCATAGAGGCCCTCTCCTTTCAGGACCAGAGCGTCGATGAAAATTCCCGGGGTCACCACGTCGTTGGGGTCGATGGCGCCCACGGGAACGATCTCGTCCACCTCGGCGGCCACGTATTTCGCGGCGGTCGCCATGACGGGAGAAAAATTGCGGTTGGTTCCGAAATAAGTCAGATTTCCGACACTGTCGGCGCGAAAGGCGCGGATGAACGCCACGTCGGCTTTCAGGGGCGTCTCCAGAATGTATTTTTTCCCGTCCAGCTCCAGGGTCCGCTTCTTTTCTTCGTACACCGTCCCCACTCCCACGGGGGACAGAAAGCCGGCGATTCCGTAGCCGCCGCAGCGGATGCGCTCGATGAGCGTTCCCTGAGGGACCAGCTCCAGCTCCAGCAGATTTTCGTTGAAAAGTCGCTGAGTTTCCCGATTCAATCCGATGTGGGAGGTGGTGAGCCTGCGAACCTGTCTGTTCACGATGAGCCGCCCCTGCCCGATGCCTTTGGGGTGCTCGTCGTTGACGTAGCAGGTGTCGTCGCAGATCAGATACAGGTCTTTCGTTCCCGCCTCCGCCAGCGCGTCCATGAGGGTATAGGGGACGCCGCCGTAGTTGAATCCACCAACCATCAGAGAACAGCCCGGCGTGACCGCCTTCACCGCCTCCTCCGGCGACAGAACAGGTTTGATCCGTTTTTTAGCCATCTCGAACACTCGTCCTCATAAAATGTATATACGAAACTCTGAAATCCCGTTGAGGATACAATATTGCGGACCAGTTGTACAGTCCGGAGCGTGCAGTCTCAGACGCGGTAAAGGGTCGGAAATAAAAAAGGCCTCCCGGAAGAGTCGGGAAGCCTTTTGGGTGGGGCGGGTTCGTGTCCCGCTAAAAAACGACGGAGGTTCTGAACTGAATGCGATGGTCGTCCGTGTAGCCGGAGCGTTCCGCGTCGTCGTTCCAGTCGGCGTTGATATAACCGAGGCCGAAGGCGACCGCGGGATTGTATTGATACTCAAAGCCCACTCCCCACTGGAGCAGTTTGGCGTCCGCGGAGCGGCCGGAGGCGCTTTCCCCGCCGCTGTCCAGGGTGTGCCCCGCCGCGTAGAGCCAGGTGCGCCATTGATCGTTCCACTGCTGAATCGCTCCCACGCGCCAGATCGTCGTGTCATTGCCGACGAACCCCGCTCCGCCGTCCCGGGTGTTCCAGCGGTCGTCGTCCACCAGGGTCAGGGCGATGTTGCCGTAGGGCAGATAGAAGCCTTCTTCCAGCTTTCCGTACTCCAGCCAGAGGCTCGTAAATTTGAGGGCTTCCTGCCCGACGCTGACGATGGCCTTCCAGGCTCCGGCGCTGTCCGTATTCACGTCTTTCCACGCGCCGGAGGAATTTTCCTCGAAGCTGCTGTCCTGGTGGTAGTAGATGCCGCGAAGCGCGATTTCGGGCCTGAAATTATAGCGCAGGCCGGCGAAAAGGGTCCAGAGGTTGTCAACTTTGCGCTCGTGACTTTCGAAGGGGACGACAGACGAATCGTCGCCGAAGAAGGCCTGAGCGCCGACGTCGAAGCCGATCTGCTCCGTAAACTGGAACTGCCCCAGGGCGATCACCTCCCAGACGTTGAAGGCGTCGTCCGCGGTCCAGGCCGGAATGTCGTCGGGCCGCGCCACGTAAAAGCCCACGGACCCCAGAGCGAAGGATTTGTCGAAGCCGATCCCGTCCACCGTGCGGTCGGTCAGCCAGGCCTCGTTGGCGATGTCGGTCATCCCGCCGGTCTGGAAGCGATAGTCGCCTTCGAAGTCGCGGTCGAAGCGCCCCACGGTCAGAGTGGAGTCCCAGACGAAGGGGGTTTCGACGTAGAGCTTGTCGAAGGTGATCGTCTTGTCCTTCCCGTCCCCGCCGTCCTCCAGCCGGGCGTAGAAGTAAAGGCCCTCGTCCTCGCCGAACCATCGATGCAGCTCCAGTCGGGAGAGGCTGAGGAACGAGTTGCCGTCGCCCTCTTCACTGTCCCAGTCCTCGATGTCCAGGCGCAGTTCTCCGCTGATTTTCCATCCGCCCAGCCGGTCTTCGATTTTCTTCAGACGTCCGTCGAAGGTATCCACCTTCACCCCCAGGGCGTCCAGCTCGTCCTTAAACTCCACCACGAGTTTTTTGAGCGTCTCCGCGTCCTGCCGGGAGGCCTTCGTCATGTCCACGACAGCCAGCGCGCGGGCAATCGCGGAGGCCATCTCGTAGCGGGTCGTCGGCTGCTTCCCCCTGTACGTGCCGTCCGGGTAGCCGGACAGGATCCCTCGGGCCGCCAGAGTCCCGATGGCGTCATAGGCCCAGTGTCCCGACGGAACGTCAATGAAGGGGTTCGTCGCCGCGGGAGATTTTTGAGGGAACAAACTCAAAATGCACAACACGCACAAAACTGAAATCCAAAATTTTTTCACATCGGTCCCTCCATCTTTTTATACAGATTATTCTTATGGATTACCACGTTTGAATCAGGGCATATGGTACTGTATAAAGTATGGTTTGTCAAACATAAAGCAGAGAAAAAAATAACCCCTGAGCGAGGAAGCGGCCGAGGGAGCAAACGTCCCGGAACTTCAGGGAAACAGCACTTTGCGCCCCTGTTCACCCGCAAGGGCGAGTTTCAGCTCATTGAAGGAGGGCTCGGCGAGAAGCATGGGGGTGCAGCGGCTGCGGGAGATTTCTTCGATTCGATGGGCGTCGGACGACCGCACGAGGGTGCGTCCGGCGCAGCGTTTCTTCCAGCCCTCCAGGGCGGCGTGGGAGACGTGAGGGGAAAGCTCGACGGCGGAGCAGGGGAAGGTTTCGGGGAGCTGCCCCAGGACGGCCTCGTAGGAGAAGGAGGGGCGGTCGAGGTGGGCGGGGATGACAATGGCGCCGGCGGCAAGGGCTCGGGCGGCAATCTCATCGATCGTGTACTGCGCCCCCTGAATCAGCAGAATCGGTTCCTGTTCCAGAACGTCGTTTCGAGCGTCGATGACGAGCTGCCAGCCGAAAATCTCCTCCTGGTTGGGTATGGGCGGCATACGCAGCCACAGCCAGTCCTTGAAGGTCTTTGCTTCTTCTTCGCTTCTGAAGAGGGTGACGATGTGGATGTCCTCCATGCTCTGAATCTCCATGCCGGGGAGCACCACAGGGCCTCGGCCGCCCTCAAGGGCCGCGTCTCGCAGGGCGGCGAAGTTTCCCGTGTGGTTGTGGTCCGTCACCGCGATGAGGCTGATGTCCTCCTCGCGGCAGCGGGCGATGATTTCAGGGGCGCCCATGCCCAAATCGGCGCAGGGGGACAGGACGGTATGCAGGTGGAGATCGACCAGGAAGCGGGAAAGTTCAGGAGTTTCCGGCATTGCCTACGCCCAGTGCCCCCAGCCGGCAGCATAGCTCGTAAGCGCCGAGAGGGGTGGTGGCGAGAGCGATGTTTTCCTCGGCGCATTTGGCAGTCAGGTCCTCCTGAGGGGCGCGGTTCGAGGCCAGGATCACCAGCGGCAGCTCCTTCAGCACGGCCACGGCGGCGACGTTCAGGTGGACCTGAATCGTCACCCAGGCCCAGTTCTCTCTGGCCTCCCCCAGAATGTGGCTGAGGAGGTCGCCCACGATCACGTTCTCAATGGGGCGCGCGGGGTCCCCCGGACAAATCACGTTCAGCGCGAGGGCGCTGCAGAGTTCTCCTGTGGTTTTCATTCCTGTACCCCCTCTCTGCCGTCGATTTCATGCTCTCTGAGAGACGTGGGAGTCTCCGGATTTTTGCCGCAGAGTTCGAAAATTTGCGTGCTCAGGTCGGTGATGCGTTCCTTGAGCTTGAAAATGCAGTTTGTGATTTCGCCCTCGCCCCGGGCCAAATCCTCGGCCATGGCCCGGCAGGAAGGATGTCCGCAGGACCCGCAGTCGATTCCCGGCAGGGTCGTGTAAATTTCGTTCATTTTCCTGAGGCGCGTCATGGCCTCCTGGATGTCTCCGGACAGAGATTTCTGTTCCAGCGCCTGTATGGGGGCGCTGAAACGCCACAGGTCGGTGGCGTAGAGCTCCAGAAGCCGTTCCCGCTCTTCTTTGTTCAGGGTCCAGTTGATGTTCAGGTTCTGCAGGCGCACCAGGGACATAAACCGGGATTCGGAGGTAGCCACGCCGCCCAGGCACCCCTGGTCGCACATGCGGCATTCCAGGTATTCCACGCAGCCCAGCCGTCCCAGCTCCAGTTCGTTCAGCAGGTCCTGCACGTTGCGGATTCCCGTGGCGACGATGGAGGTCAGAGGGCGTCCCATCGTGGCGGCGATGTGTCGGGTCTCTCCGCCGTGCAGGGCCCACATCAGCCAGCGTCCGTGGCGTTCGAAGGACCGGGGCAGCTCATTGCCCGCCATGCCCTCGCTGATCAGGGTTCGTATCACCTGGCGTATGATGACCACGTGGTCGAAGTTGCTTTTTACCCGTCCCGCGGGGAGACTCTGGAGCTGGGACATGGCGGGGCAGGGCGCGATGAGGGCGACGCTTTCCCCGCGGCCCGTGGTGTTCCGCCAGTAGTCGATGCCGATCTCCAGCGGGGACTCCACCCCGACGAGGTGGCGGATCAGCTCCGGATGGTTGAGCTGAATCAGGCGCAGGACGGCGGGGCAGTAGGTGGATATGAGAGGAAGCTCCTCTGGTTTGCGTTCGTTGATCTGACGCCCGATTGCCAGAGCGGCTAGGTCGTAGGCGGTGGAAATGTAGTCGGAAATATCCTCGAACCCCAGACGCGTGAGGGAATCCTGCAGAGCCCCTGTCCTGCCGCTGGAACCCGTTTGTACGTAAAAGGAAGGGTCAGCCGTCAGCAGGAGATTCTGGTTTTTTCGAATGGTATCCCAACTGTCCTGCCGGACCTCAATGGCCTTCCAGGGACAGACCCGGATGCACTCTCCGCAGCCCATGCAGAGCTCGTCGTCGACGCGAACCATACCCTGAAAAATTCTCATTGCCCGGGTGGGGCAGCTTCTGATGCATTTCGTGCAGCGCCTGCAGGCGCTGTGTCGTACCGCTATGCCCAGGGACAAGGTTCAACCCTCCTTCTCCTGTTCGAAAACAGGCCTGTTTTTCTTCAGATTTTATTTTCAGGTTTTTTGCAGCAGAATCTCGGATTTCAGGGTTGTTCCCTTTCCCACCTCGGAGGTGAGTTCAAAGTTATCGGAATTGCGTTTTATGTTGGGGAGTCCCATGCCCGCGCCGAAGCCCATTTCCCTTATTTTGTCGGAGGCGGTGGAAAATCCCTCTGTCATTGCCTTGTTGATGTCCGGTATCCCCGGTCCGGTATCCACCGCCAGTATTTTGATGCTTCCGGGCCCCACCTCCAGGGACATGCTCCCGCCTCCGCCGTGGATGACCAGGTTCATTTCGGCTTCGTAGGCGACGATGGCGGCCCTCCGGATGAGGTCGGAGGAGATCCCCAGCATTTTGAGAACAGCCTTGATTTTTGTAGAGGCTTCACCGATGGCGACGAGTTCGTTCCCGTCCACGACGTAGCTTTCCACATATGCGGAGGACACGGGAAACGCCTCTATCGTTTTGGGATGCTGCAGGGAGCGAGTCCGGTGTTATAAAGCCGTCCGGCCGACTCGAACATGCTCATGCAGGTTACGAGAATGGGCATCTCCGCCTCCTGAGCCAGGTGCAGCAGTTCGTCGCAGGGCATTTTCCCCCGGACAAACACGATGGACGGAATATCCAGCATCTGAGCGGTCCTGAAAATCTGTACGTTGGTCAGACCGGTCAGAAGCAGCACGCCGGGCGATGCAAAGGCCAGCACGTCGCTCATAAGATCCGACGCGTATCCTTTCTCGATTTCTATCGCGTCCAGACGTTCCTGCCCGTTAATGACTTCTGCTTCCAAAAGGTCTCTGATTGCACTGAGCTTCAGCTTCATACGCGGCTTCCTCCCCCAAATTATTCAGTACTCGTAGTATCCCAGTCCTGTAACGTCAATGCTGTCCAAAACGAAAAAGGAGCGATCACGAATTTCCAGAATGCTGACTCGACGCCGCAGAGGCCGATGAGTCGTCGGGTCGATGTCCAGCGTCTGATTGCCGAAAGGAATGCTTCGCGCCCTGGAAAGGTTGCGGAGAAGGGCTTTCAGGTCCAGCGGGCTTCCCTCGTTCAGACCTGACAGGGCTCCGGTCAGCCAGAGCACGAGAGCGTTGGCCCGTCCCGCCGCCACAGTGTCCGCGACCGCCACGGCGCTGGAGCTCCAGAGGTCCCGCTTGACCTGCTCGAAACCGCCCCGGGCGTCGAGGTATATGTTCTGGTCGGCGAAAATCATGCCTTTGTAGGAAAGAAAGGATTTGTCCGGCGGTCCGTCGTACCAGAGCCGGTAGGGAGACAGGGTAAAAGTCAGGCCGCGCCAGATTTCCGCGCTGGCCATTCTCCCTGCGCAGCTGATGATGATTCCGTTGCTGCTGTTCTGGATTTCCTGGGACAGCATGTCGAAGGTATCCGAAACGGAGGGATCGGTCCAGAAGGGCAGGGGCTGGAAGTTCGCCGCTCTCAGGAGGTCCAGCGTGATCTGAGCCTCCCGGGCCTCGTTCAGAGTGAAGCGGGCTCCCATTACGCCGATGCGGGCGGAGGGAGGCTGGGTTTGCGCGGCGTAGTCCACAAAGGCCCTGCAACGGTAATCCCGAAACAGGTCCAGCGCAAAAACACTGGGAAAGAGCTGCTTCCCTTCCCAAAGGAAAGCCTCCTCTCCTCCGGCCAGCAGCAGGGGGATGTCCCTGGTCCGCATCTGGGCCGTCAGCAGTTCGTCCGCGGCGGAGGGGGCGAAGCTGAATATCCCCACCGTCCCCTGGGTCAGGGGCGGGGAAAAAATTCCCGTGTCGATGGTGGCTTCGTCAACGGGCGGAAGGAAGATGAACTGCAGATCGTGCCCGAGAATGCCGTCTCCCTCCTCTGAGATCCTGTTCTGATGCCAGAGGAGGGTTTTTCGGATGGAAATTCCCGGCTCCTTCTCCCATCCCTCCTCCGGAGGAACGACCAGAACGTCCCAGGTCCAGGATGCCGGGTCAGCCGCCAGGGCCTTCCCTGCCGCCAGAATAAAAAAACAGACAAAGAAAGCCCTTCCTGCCATCGTTTTTAGAAACGTTTTCAGAAACGATTTTCGCTGGGAACTCCTCATTCCGGACCCCTCCCTGATAAAGCTCATACCTGCTTATAATACAATAATAAAAGGGGTTTTTCTCCGGAACCGGAAAAAACGCAAAAAGAAAACGCGTAATTGGCGAAGTCCCGAAGCCGGAACCGTCGCCCGGTGTTACGGCGTCACTGCCGGTTTGGGGCGGGCCGTTTTATTTGACCGCGGCCTTTAACTGCGCGATCACCTCTTCGGTGATGTCCGTCCCCCCGTAGTAGGCGGCGTCCTTTTCCAGAACCACCGTGATTTTTCTCTTTTTCGCCACGGCGGTGACCGCCTCCAGACACTCTTTGTTGATGGGGGCCATCAGCCGGGCCTCCTCCGCTTTCATGCTCAGAGCGCCCTCTTCCAGAATGCGCCGCCTTTCCTCGGGATCCGTGATTTTTTCCAGGGACGCCCGAAGCTCGGCCTCACGGGTTCGGGCTTCGTTCCCCACTTCATGGGCGACCCGTTCGAAGTTCGGGTGCTGGTACAGGATCTTCTGGGACTCAATCACTCCTACCGTGTCCGCGGCGGCCGCGATTTTCGCCGGGAAAAACGCCGGCATCGCGCAAAGGAAAACCGCCAGGAACAGTTTTTTTGTCCAGTTTCGTTTTAGTTTTAAATCGCTTTTCAGATGTGTATTCAGATTCAGGCTCGATTTCAGAGTTGACATCAAAAGAAAAACCTCCTCAGTTATGGGATGCGACGCGGCCGGAGGGTAAAATTCCCCCGGAAAGAAGCCGCTCCATCAGGGCGGCGATACCGTTTTCCGCTGCCGCGGGAAAAACGACGTCGGCCAGAGCGAGCACTTCGGCGTCCGCGTTTTGGGGGACCGCCGCGATGTCCGCGCAGTTTAGCATCGTGAAATCGTTTTTGTGGTCGCCGGCCGCCACGATAACTTCCGGCCTTTCCGGCAGATCCTCGATAAAACGCTCCAGAGCGGCTCCCTTTGAGACGCCTTTCGGGAGAATGTCCAGAAAACGGTCTCCCCCGGAGAGAACTTCCACTTCGCTGAAAGAGCGGAGCAACCGCGTTTCCACGGCGACCCTGTCACTGGCCGGGAGCCACAGGGCGAGCCGGTAAACGGGGTCCGGGGCAAATGGCTCCTCGATGCAGCGGACGGGCACTCCTCCCTGACGATAAAACGAAATCGTTTCCACGTCCCTTTCGCGGCAGTAAATGACCTCGTCTCCGGCGACCTGGACCTCGAAGGGTTCGTTCCAAAGGCTGCGGAGAAGCGCCGCCGTCAGAGCCGGGTCCATGAGGGTGGAGCGGATTTCCCGTCCGGCGGGGGTCATGGTCCGGCCTCCGTCGTAAAGAAGGGCCGGCTGAGTAACGCCGATGGCCCTCATGTGGTTTTTCGACATTCCGAAGGTCCGGCCCGTAGCGATCATGATATCCCAGCCCGCTTCCCGAAGGCGGGCGCAGGCGCGGCAAACCTCGCCGGAAACCGTCTCTCCCACGGTAAGGGTATCGTCAATATCGGTGACAAACAACTTCATAAAAAACTCCCTCCGCTCGAAACATGAAAAAATAAAGCTGCGCAGACAGGCGCAGCCTTCGATTTCTATGCCGAAACGGTTATCCTGTTATCTCTTTATCTGCTGAACAACGTCCAGAGTGATGTCCAGTCCGCCAAAATAAACCGAGGCCTTTTCCAGCACGATGGTCACCTTTTTGTTCTTGGCCACAACGCGCACCGCCGCTTCGCAGTCCTTGAAGATCGGCGTCATCAGGCGTTCTTCTTCTTTGGAGAGCTCCACCCGCTTGGCCTGGACGACCTGAGCCTTTTTGGAGGGATCCGTCTCCTTCTCCGCCGCTTCCCTGGCTTCGCTTTCCTTCTGCCGGCCGATTTGCTGAAGCTGCTTTGTCACTTCCTCGAACTTGGGGTGGCTTCTGACGATTTCCTGGGAATTGATGACGCCGATCGTGTCCGCCGCCTGCGCCGCGCTTCCCGTCAGGAGAATCAGAAGCGCCGCCGCCGTCATAAGGGAGACTCTCGTCCAAAGCCCGCTCCGCTTCTCCATCCGGTTCGCCATGTTACCAAAAACTTTACCCACTATGAGTTTCTTCATTACAAAAAATAACCTCCTCTGAAAACTGTACGGCAAATTATCGTTCCTCTCACCCTGAGGCCTTTTCTTTTACCGGACGAATTGTATCATACACCCGATTGCCATGCCCGTTTTTTCAGATTGTTTCAGACTCGCCGGTAATCGTCCTCCACCCGGACGATGTCGTCCTCTCCCAGGTATTCGCCTCCCTGAATTTCCACGATTTCAAGCTCGATTTTTCCAGGGTTTTCCAGACGATGGAGGACGTTTTTGGGGATGAATACGCTTTCGCCCTCGTGGATGAACCGCACCTCGTCGTCGAGGGTGACCCTGGCCGTTCCCCGCACCACGACCCAGTGTTCGCTGCGGTGGTGGTGGTACTGGAGGCTCAGGCGTTTGCCCGGCGTGATGACGATGCGTTTGATCTTGAAGCGCTCCTCTTCGCAGAGGATTTTGTAGAGTCCCCAGGGGCGCGCGCTTTCCGGGGCCTGGACGGCCTCTCTCCGTCCCTCCGTCTTCAGCCCCTCCACGAGAGAGCGCACCTTCTGAGACGAGCCCCGCCGTGCGACGAGAAGGGCGTCGGGCGAGTCCACCACGATCAGATCCTTCACGTCGATGAGGGCGGTCAGGCGGTTGCGGGAGTCCACGAGACAATCCGCGCTGTCCTTCAGGATGACGTCTCCGACGGCGGCGTTTCGGGAGTCGTCCTTTTCCAGCAGGTCGTACAGGGCGTCCCAGGAGCCTACGTCCGACCACCCCGCGTCCAGCTCCACCGCGGCCACACGCCGGGCCTTTTCCATGACGGCGCGGTCGAAGGAAATGGAGGGCAGAGCGTCGAAATTTTCCCGGAGCGACTTTCCGCCTTTCTGAAACTCCGCGAAAAGTTCGGGAGACGCCTGGGCCAGCTCTCTTTCGAGGGTCTTGAGGGTGAAAACGAAAATCCCGCCGTTCCAGAGGTACTGTCCGCTTTTCAGGTACTCTTCCGCCTGTTTGGCGTCGGGTTTCTCCACGAAACGCTCCACCTCGAACCCCCCGTCGAGGGACGCTCCCCGTTTGATGTAGCCGAAGCCCGTTTCCGGTCGGGTGGGGACGATTCCAAGGGTTACGACGTACCCGGCGGACGCGGTTTCCACCGCCCTGTCCATGGCCGCGTCGAAGGCGGCGACGTTCTCCACGATGTGGTCGCTGGGGGTGACCACGACGACGTCGTCCTCCATGAGACCCCGCTCCCGCAGGATTCCGCAGCCCAGCAGAATGGCCGGGGCCGTGTTGCGCCCGGAGGGTTCTTCGATGACGAAATCCTCCCGGACGCGGGCCACCTCCCTGGCCTGATGGGCCACCAGGGCGCTCCACCGGCTTCCCGCCACCGCGTAAAGGGACGGGAGCGGCACGGCTCGCAGCATGCGCGTCACCGTTGACTGCAGCAGGGTGTCGTTGTTTCGCAGGGACAGAAACTGCTTGGGCAGTTCCTCCCGGGAGCGGGGCCACAGCCGAACGCCGCTGCCTCCCGCCAGAATGAGCCCGTAAATATTGGACATTTCCTTCTCCTTTACGATAGCGAATCGGCGCCGCTTTACAGCTCCAGGAGGTCCTCCGTTCCGTCCCGCACGAAGCGGATCCCCCGTTCCAGCGCGGCGCTGCAAAACGCCTGATCTTTCATCATGCGGCGGACGGTGCACTCCCAGACGATAAGGACCCGGATTCCCCGCGTCTTCAGCTCTTGCAGCACCTCCAGATCCCGCCGGCGGTTCCCCTCCAGTTTGGGCAGCCAGAACTCCGGACGGGAAGAGGGAGTGTACGCGTATCTGCAGCCCGGATGCCGGTGCCAGTAACATCCGTGGACGAACACCGCCACCCGGCGGCCGGGGAAATACAGGTCGGGCTTTCCCGGCGTTTCTTTGAAGTTCGCCCGGTAACGCAGACCCCGCCTGTGAAAATGGGAGCGAATGAACATCTCGGGCGCTGTCCGTTCGCTTTTGATCCTCGCCATGTTGCGGCTTCGAGCTTCCACAGATTTTATATCCATTTCGGCCATCCTTTTTCACAGCTGTACTCAATCATAGCATTGTTTGCCGCGGCATGGTTTGCGGCAGGGTTTTTCACCGGGGGAATTTCCCCGTTATTTTTGATTTTTCACATTGACTTTGACGTTGACGTCGACTTTTACGGCGCTGTATTTGACCCGTCCGTCGGGGAGGACGTCCACCCGCATGTAATGGTGGAACGAGGCGGGAGTGCCTCGGTCGTAAAGGCCGCCGCCCCCTCCTCCCGTGATGATAAAGGGCGTTTGTCCCCATCTGCCGGTGTAAAACGAGTGGATGTGCCCGGTGAAAATCATTGTGACGCCGTATTTGTCCGCAAGCGCGTTCAGGCGGCGGACGTTCTCCGGTTTGCCGCTCATGTCGTGAAGGTTTTTTCTGTTGGGCCTGGGATCGGCCAGGGGGCGATGCATCATCAGGAAACGGCGGGCGGAGGCGCGGGATTTTTCCAGCTCGCCCTCCAGCCAGAGGAACTGCTCTTCCGTGAGGGACCAGTCCTGGCCGTTATCCAGCACGATGAAAGAGGTGCTCCCCACCTGAAAGGCGTAATAGTGGGGGGAGCCGAAAAGCCGGGAGTAGAGCGCCGCGTTTTTGGATTTGAAGTGATCGTGATTGCTGGCGCAGGTGAGGAAAGGCAGAGAAAGTCCCCGGACGTGGCGGAAAAAGGTGTCCTCGTACTCCGCTTCCGTGGCGTAGTCCACCAGATCTCCCAGGTCGAAGGCGAAAAGCAGGTCCTTTTCTTTCAGAATTGCGGGAAGCACTCTGGGAAACTTCGAGTTCGGCCCCTGGGTGTCCCCCAGGACGACAAACGAAAAGGCCTCCCGATCCCTGGGAATCCGCTCCAGATTTTCCTCGTTCCACGCCGCCTCGCCGGGGGCGGAAAAGAGCGTGAGGCCGGCGAAGAGAAGGACAAAAAGGAAAAAAACAACAGGAAGCGCCGCGAAGGGAAAAAATTTCGCGGCGCGGATTTTACTTCTGCCCGGGCGTCGAAGGTTCACTTTTCGGCCGCCGCCGGAGTTTCTCTGTAAGTCAGGAGGCTCACCAGAACGATAAGGACGCCTGTGATCACGAACGAGGGCGGTCCCTGGTGCAGGCCGAAGAAGGGCTTGCCTCCGTTATACCAGAGGAAAGTGATGATGGAGCCGCCCAGGATTCCTATCAGGATTCCCTGATGCGTGGTCTTTTTCCAGTAGATGGCCAGGATCAGCGCCGGCCCGAAGGAGGCCGCGAGCCCGGCCCAGGCCAGCTGGTTCAGGCTGAACACGGAGTCCACCTCCATGAAGGCCAGAATGAACGCCACGACGCCGAATATCCCCGTGCAGAGCCGGCTGAAGTTTTTATAAAAGGCCTCGCTCTTCACCACGTTTTTGAAGAAGCCCTTCCGCAGCACGTTGACGGAAATCTCAGCCGTGCCCTGAAGGAGCAGGGAGGAGTTCGTCGACATGATGGCGGCGAAAACCGCGGCCAGCATCAGCCCCCCCATGAAGTTGGGGAAAAACTCGTAGATGAACGTGGGCGTGGCCAGCTCGGCGTCCGGCATGGCGGGGAAGAGGATGCGGCAGCAAAGGCCGAGAATCAGCGGGAAATACTGCCGGATGGTGTTGAAAAGGATGGCGATCAGCGCCGCTCCGGGTATTTTTTCTTCGGACTCGATGGCGATGAACTTTTGCAGACCCTGAGGCTGTCCCAAAAAGCCGATGGCCACTCCGCCCCAGAGCCATAGCGCCGCGAAGAGCGGCCACCCCATTTTCCCTCCGGACCAGGAGACCAGCAGGGGATCAATGGAATGCAGCTTGCGGATGAACTCGCTGACCCCGCCCAGATGGGTGACGGCGGCTATGGGCATCAGGAGGCACATGCCCACCATGAGCACGCCCTGGAACGCTTCGGCCCAGTAGGCCGCCGTCACGCCTCCATAAACCACGTAGAGCATCACGAGAAGCGAGGAGCCGATGATCGCCGTCATGTAGTCGATCCGGAGGGCGATGGCCGCCTTGCCCGCCGCGATGATGTTGGAGCCCAGGTAGGCGAACATGAACACGGAGACGATGAGTCCGCTGAGGATGCGGATGAGCCCCGTGGGATCTCCCCGAAGAGAGGCCAGAAGGTCCACCGTGGTCATGGACTTGTGCTTCGTGGACAGCCTCTTGACCCTGGGGGCGATGAAGCGCCAGCAGAGGAAGTCGCAGAAAGGCGCCAGAATGGCCTGGTAAAGGGACAGGAAGCCCATGTGGTAGCCCAGCCCCACCAGTCCGATGAAGGCGTAGCCGCTGGCCAGAGTGGAGGCCGTGGCGAAGCCGCTGACGATGCTCCCGAAGCCCTTCCCCACGATGTAGTCGCCCTGGCTGTCGATGGGACGCATACGGTTGGAAAGGTAGCTGATGCCGATGGTGATCGCGAAATACAGAATGAGTCCAACGACGACGCCGCTCATTTATCGGTCCCTCCTTTTTTGCTGGTGAGGAACCAGTAAATCACCAGCAGCGGTGGAATCAGCGGACCGATGAACACCACAAAATACTCGCCGAAACCCAAAAGCTCCATAACCCGTCACTTCTCCTTTCTTATCTTAATTTTCCTTAATTTTAATTATGATCACGATTATTCACCGGAAGAGCGAAGGGGATGCGCCCCGCTCTTCTGGAATTTCCGTCAGTCGTCCAGGTGAAGCTGGATGACGCTTTTGCCTCCGATGCTGATCCCCTCCGGAAACGTGATGGTGATGTCGTTGTTCCCCTCGGGAATGACCTCGCTGCCCTCGATGCGCAGGCGGCAGTCGTGTCCCGGCAGCACGTACCGGGCGATGCTTCGGACCTTTTCGATGCTCTTCCGGCTCACCTCCGCGGCCTGGGTCATGCCCACGCTTCCCGTCCTGAGCTCCGCGCGGTTTTTGACGGCGTCCCCCGATATGACCGTCCGCCCCTCGGGGTTGTCCACCACCAGCGAGCCGCAGCCCGGAGTGTGTCCCGGCGTGTGACAGAACGTAACTCCCGGCAGAATCTCCTCCCCGTCCTTTTCCAGAAGGACCTTCCGGAATACCCGCAGCAGGGGCAGGACACCCTCCTGCACCACGGGATCCTGCGTGGTGTTGGCGTAGTCCCACTCCACTTTTCCGGTGTAGAACGTGGCGTGAGGAAACAGTCCGACGCTGGCGATGTGGTCGAAATGCAGATGGGTCAGGAACACGGAGTCGATGTCGTCGCAGGAGAGATGCCGTTCTTTCAGCGCCTCCAGAAGCCACAGCCGGGCGCCGTGTCCCCCCGTGTCCACAAGGCACAGGCGATCCTTTCCCTTCAGAAGGGCGATTGTGCTCCACCCCAGAAAAGTGTTGCTGGCTTTCCCCGGAAAACCGTAGTACAAAACGTCAATTTCCACCAAAACCATCAAGCCCCCTGTTCCATTTTAAAGTTATGTTTTGTTCAGAATGCCCGCAATTCTTTCGTCGATTTTGGAGGGAGTGAAGTCGATCAGCTCGTACTTTGAAATGCCGTTCAGGTAAAACGGATCTTTCTTCATGATGGCGTCCACTTCTTCGGCACTGTTGACGTTGAAGAGGATGACGCCGCCGATGGGAGGCGTGCGTCTGCCGAAGAGCACGATCTGACGGGATTCCATATATTTTGTCAGATACGCCCGATGCTCCGTCACGAAACGTTCCACTTCTCCGATGGGTTTTACGTAGGACACAACGACAAGAATCATGGACATTTCCTCCTTTGAATTAAATAATAATGATACGATATAAGAATAATGAACTGTAGAGGTTATTATAATACAGACGGCGTTAATTGGCCTGTGATTGTCCTGGACATTTATACAATCCGGCGTTCGCACAAAAATACAATGTGCTTTTCGCGGGGAAAACGTACACTTTTCGCGATGGATGATGGCGCTGCCGATGAATGGCGACGATGCTGACGATGATGAAAAAGGAAACGGGAGGAGTGTCCGTCGTGAAAATGTTTTGGAAAAAGATGAATAATATAGATTGGGAAAGGCTGTTGCTGGCGATTATTTTTTGCGTCGCCGTGATATTCTGCCTGCTGGAACCGATGTGGGACGTTCTGTGATTTACGGAAGCTGAAAATCAGGGGCTGAAATCAGGAGGAGGAAGTGTCTCGTGAAAACCATAAAAAGGCTTTTCGTTTTGCTTATCATAGCGGGGATTGTGGGAGGCGGGGTCTGGTATCGTTTTTTGAGAACTCAGCCCTCCCGTTACGTCTGGATAACGCAGCCCGTGACCCGGGGGAGCATCTCGGCCACGGTAAGCGCCACAGGGCGTCTCAACGCCGTGGAGATGGTGGAGGTGGGGACGCAGGTGTCGGGGACGATCCGGGAAATTTACGTGGACTACAACAGCTCCGTCAAAAAAGGCCAGGTGATCGCGCTGCTGGATCCCGACGTCCTGATGTCGCAGGTCGAACAGGCGAAGGCCAGCCTGACCCTGGCCGAGGCGGGGGTGACGAGCTCCCGGGCCTCCGTCACGGATGCCACCCGCTCCTGGACGCGCAATAAAGAGCTCTGGGGCCGTAACCTCATCGCGAAGAGCGAGCTGGACGCGTCGGAGACGGCGCTGACCCTGGCGAAGGCGAACCTGGCGGAGAGTTCGGCGCGGGTGGTTCAGGCCAAAGCCCAGCTTCGTCAGGCGGAAACAAACCTCGGTTACACGAAAATCGTCTCGCCGGTGGACGGAGTCGTCATCTCCCGTCAGGTGGACGTGGGACAGACGGTGGCGGCCAGCCTCCAGACGCCGACGCTTTTTTCCATCGCCCGGGATTTGACCCAGATGCAGATCGAGGCCAGCATCGACGAAGCGGACATTGGACGCATTGCGGAGGGGCAGAAAGCCGAGTGCCGGTTCGACGCCTGGCCGAAGCAGACTTTCGAGGGGACGGTGACGCAGGTGCGCCTGAACCCCGAAATCGTCTCGAACGTGGTGACCTACGTGGTCGTTCTGAAGGTCAGCAACGAGGAGATGAAACTGAAACCCGGCATGACCGCCAACGTCACTGTCGTCACGGAACAGCGCGACGACGTTTTGAAGGTGCCCGCCGCCGCCCTCCGCTTTACCCCGCCCTCCGACGCCGTAGCCGCCGGAGATCAGAAACAGGAAAAGGACGCCGGGGGAGTGGCTTCGCCTCTGGGTATGCCGCGTATGCCTCCCCGGGGAGGCCGGGGACAGAGCAAAAACGATGAGGTGATGGTCTGGGTCGTGGAAAACGGGCGTCTCGTGGGCAGCCTGCCGGTGGGGACTCAGGGAATCAGCGACCGCACCTGGGTGGAGCTGGTGGATACAAATTTAAGGGAAGGGCAGGAGCTGGCGGTGGCCTTCAGCAAAGAGGAAGGCGCTTCCGGAACGGCCCTGGCGGGAACAAAATGACGGATGAAATGACCCATACTCAGACGCAAAATCGGACTCAGCCCCCTCTGATCGAGGTGCGGGACCTGGTGAAAATCTATCGCACAGGGGATGTGGAGCTTCACGCGCTGGACGGAGTTTCCTTTTCCATCGATTCGGGGGAGTTCGTGGCGGTGATGGGACCCTCCGGCTCCGGCAAGTCCACGACGATGAACATGCTGGGCTGTCTGGATTCTCCATCGAGGGGCGAATACTGGCTGGACGGGCAGGATGTGGCGAAGCTGTCCGGCGATGCCCTGGCGGAGATCCGCAACCGCAAGCTGGGGTTTGTTTTTCAGGGGTTCAACCTTCTGCCCCGTCTCGACGCCCTGAACAACGTGGCGCTTCCCCTGGTCTACTCGGGGGTCTCCGCCGCGGAGCGCCGGAATCGGGCCAGAGATGCCCTCGAACGGGTGGGGCTGGGGGATCGCGCCCATCATCGCCCCAGCCAGATGAGCGGCGGACAGCAGCAACGGGTGGCCATCGCCCGGGCGCTGGTGGGACGGGCTCCTCTGATTCTGGCCGACGAGCCCACGGGCAATCTGGACACGAAAATGAGCGAGGAGATCATGAACCTGCTGGTCGAGGTCAACGACGAGGGCAAGACGGTGGTCCTGGTCACTCACGAGCCGGATATTGCGGAGTACGCCCGAAGGGTGCTTCACTTCAGAGACGGAAAGCTGGTCTCGGACGAGCGGCGGTCGGAAGCGCGGCGGGGTCGGACGATGCCGGCGGGGGCGAAGGAGGTCGTGTGATGTTTGAGATTCTGCGTACCGCCGTTTCCTCCCTTCTGGCGAACAAGACCCGTTCCCTTCTGACGATGCTGGGGGTCATCATCGGGGTCAGCGCCGTCATCGCAATGATCGCCATCGGTCGAGGCGCCAGCATCCAGATGGAAGGGGTCATCTCCGGCATGGGAAGCAACATGATCATCCTGCGCTCCGGGGCTCCCCGCACGGGGGGCGTAAGGCAGAGCGCGGGCAGCGGAGCCGCTCTGACTCTGGCGGACATCGACGCGATTCGGGACGAATGCTGGTCCGTGCAGGAAATAGCCCCTCAGGTAAGCGTGGGGACTCAGCTCATCTATGAAAATCAGAACTGGCCCTCGCAGGTGACGGGGACGACTCCGGGTTTTTTTGCCATCCGGGGGCTTTCCGTGCGGCTCGGGCGTCTTCTGGATGAAGAGGACGAACGAAGCGCCGCCAAGGTCTGCGTCATTGGACAGACGGTGGCGGAAAATCTTTTTGGAACGGCCGATCCCGTGGGGGAGGTCATGCGGATCAACCGGATTCCCTTCGAGATAGTGGGGGTTCTGACCGCGAAGGGGCAGTCCTCCATGGGGCAGGATCAGGACGACACCGTCGTGGTGCCCGTCACCACGGCCCAGCGCCGGCTGGTGAGAAGCGCTCTGGCGGGCTCCGTGAGCATGGCCTTCATTCAGGCCAGGGACGCCAGCATGATGGACAGCGTGATCTCGGAGGTCTCCGCTCTGCTGCGTCAGCGTCACCGCATCGAGAACGGCCGGGAGGACGACTTCGAGCTGAGGAATATGACCCAGATGCTGGAGTCCCTGGCGCAGTCCACTCAGGTGATGTCGCTTCTGCTGGGGGCGGTGGCCTCGATTTCCCTTCTGGTGGGAGGAATCGGCATCATGAACATCATGCTGGTCTCCGTGACGGAGCGGACCCGGGAGATCGGCATCCGCATGGCCATCGGAGCCCGGGCCTGGGATATCCGGATGCAGTTTTTGCTGGAGGCCCTTCTGCTCTCTCTGGCGGGGGGTTTTCTGGGCATCCTCCTCGGCTTTGGCGCGTCGAAGGGCATTACGGCTTTTCTTCAGTGGCCCACGTCCGTTTCAACGGGGGCCGTCGCCCTGGCCGCGGGGTTTTCCGCCTGCGTCGGGGTCTTCTTCGGCTTCTATCCCGCCTGGAAGGCCTCTCTGCTGCGACCCATCGACGCCCTGCGGGCCGAGTGACGCCAATTTGGGTTGATGCCCTGAGGCTCAGTTTCCCTCGGGCTCGCTGACCAGGTCGATGATCGTTACCTCCGGAGGGGTGAGAAACCGGAGAGGGGGTCCCCAGAACCCGACTCCGTTGCTGACGTAGACGGCGCTTTTCCGTTCGGACCGGCCTTCCGCGTCAGGCGGGGCTGAATGGAACGAAAGATGCTGAACGCTTTTGTTGAGCCGCGCGGCGAGATAACCGAAGGGCCAGATTTGACCGCCGTGGGTATGTCCCGAAAGCTGCAGGTCGAACAGACCGATGGTCTCCGGCAGAACCTGAGGCCGATGTTTCAGGAGAAGCACAAAGGGCCCTTTCGGAAAAACAAGCCCCTCCGGCAGGCGTTCCCCCTGGGTTATGCCGATGCCGGATCGCGCCGGATCGTCCAGCCCCATCAGGGTGATGTCCCCCGCCATGACGGATTGCCCGCGAAGAACGGTCAGCTTCGCTTTTTTCATGAAGGCCAGCGCGCGGTCAATCCCCGAGTAGTAATCGTGATTGCCGGGCACGATGAAGGCCCCGTATCGGGCTCCGTTGGAGGCCAGCTCCGCCGCGTCCGCGTCCCGTCCGGCCATGTCGCCGTCCACCAAATCTCCCGTTATCACCAGCAGGTCGGGTTGGGCGGCCCGGACGATTTCCATCAGGCGCTTCAGCCGTCCCGATCCGTGAAGTCCCCCCAGATGAATATCCGTGAGGTGAACCAGCCGCAGGCTTTTTTTCTCGCCGGAAGGAGCGGGTTTTGAAGGAAGGGGTTTCGACGTGGTCAGGGTCACGTACACGGGGCGGACGTTCCAGGCTTCGAAGAAACTGTACCCCACGACAAGAATGACGAGAATCAGCGTTCCGGGAACGCGTCGGGCGGGGATGAAAAATCGGGCTGTGAAGGTCGTGCCGGCCAGAGCGTCGACCAGGCGCGAGAGCAGGGAGAGCAAATCCGTAAAAAGAAAAATCATGCAGGCCATGCCGACAATGGCGACCCAGGTGAAACCCAGGGAGAAAAGAACCTCTCCCCATCGACCGCTGGTCACTCTTCCCGATCGGGTGATGAAAGGAAGAACTCCCCAGGCGACAGCCCACAGGAGGTAAAAAAGATTCCACCGTCCTCCTCCGAACCCCGAACGCAGCTTCAGGTACAGATAGAGATTGGTGAGAACGATGAAAATGATGACGCCCCGAATCAAAGGGATTTCCGCCCTGAAAAGTTTCGAAACCTACCGGGGAAAGCTCAGAGCTTCGTCCAGACGGTCCATGAACTCGTCGAAGTCGACGCTGCCCTCGGCGGGGTCGAAGGCCACGGTGCCGTCCCGTACCGAGACGCTGCCGGAAAAGCCCTGGATCTGCTCCTGAACATGAGTCTCGAAGGAGGCCAGCTTGCCCGCCACTTCCCGCCCCATGTCCAGCGGAGTTTCGGGCATGGAAACGAGAACGTCCCTGGGTCCCACGAGACAGGGGGTGTCCGATTCCCGAATGTTGGCGCGGATGAAATGGCACCAGGCGTTAAAGATGGCATCTTCTTTATCGGGTTCTTCTTTCACGCCTTCGGGATAGCTGAAGGTCATGCGCATCAGCGTGGCCGACAGAGGACGCTGGTAACGCCGGGCCCGATACAGATCGCCGCCCACGTTTTTGACGGCGTAGGGCCGGGTGTACAGCGAGGTGTCCGGGTCGATGAAGGCGGCGGGGTCCTCTCCTCCCGTGGAGACGGTGACGCTGGCGGCGGGCGCTTCTCTCTGCTCCACCAGCAGATAACAGCGCCGGCTCTCCTCCATGGGAGAGTATAAAATTTCCCAGTTTTTCCCCTGGAGTTCAATATTTTTCTGATCCTGGGGCAGCAGGTATGAAATCTTTTTTCCTTCCGCCTGTTCCCGGATTCGCCCTTCCAGCTGCAGCAGAGCCTCGCTGACAAAAAGCATGGTCCCCGTGTCGTCCGTTATGGCGAAGGCGAAGGGCAGCGCCGCCAGTTCCGGGGTCACCTCGTAGAGCATGGAGCGAATATGACGATGGTAGACCACCAGCAGGGAGACCACCCCGCAGATGGTCATGGTCACTCCCAGCCACTCCAGCCGCGAACCCAGAACCAGAGACAGGGGAACCAGAAGAAGACCCTGAGAGCAGACCTGCACGGGCAGCAGCCCTCTGTAAAATTCCGTGTGGATGAAAATGCCGTAAAGAATGGAAAAAACGACAAATAGAAGCAGAGTGAGTCCCCAGAGAGAGGGATTCACCTCCATCGGCTCGTTGCCCTGCGTCCATCTCGCGATAATAAATGTGAACACCGCCACAAACGGAGGCAGAAAAACCCACTGGATGGATATGTTGTGTTCGCTAATACTGACTTTACTCATTGTCACACACTCCGATATCGTCCGGCAGATCGCTGAGTCCTCTTTTGTTACGGCGATAAATTTGACGCATAATATATGGACGCATAAAAACGACCTCCTGTCACTTCGGTGGAAAACGTTTCTATCATACAACAAAAGCCTGCAATAGAAAAACGACATCCGGCACGAAGCCCCCATATTTTGCTTCAGCAATTACGGAAAGAGCCGCTTTTGCTTTTAGCCCTGGCATGAGGTAACATCTGTATCCGAATAATTGTGAACAGGAAGAAAAGGTTGTCCCGGTGTTGTAAAAATCCCCTGCGAAGCCGAAACTGAAGGGTAAGGGTGACGTTTTCGGGACATCCTGAGGGGCGTTTGACGGAGCTCATGAATTCTGGTCGCAGCAGGTTCCGACGCGTCCTTTACGAGTGCGGACGGCGGGGTGGAGGAGGAAAAATGGAAATGAAAATGACGGAAGACGAAGGGGACGGAACCCGTAAGGTCGGGCTGGGGTCCGACGTTCGGGAGGAACGTTCACGTCGTTCCGTGAAGTGGCATCCCTGGGGAAAAGAAGCCTTCGATGCCGCGGCGGAGGAGGATCGGCCCGTTTTTCTCTCGATCGGCTCTCCGTCCGATCACTGGGGCAGAGTCATGGAACGGGACTGTTTCAACGACCCGGAGGTGGCCGATCTTTTGAACGACACCTGCGTTTCGGTTCGAGTGGATCGTGAGGAGCGCCCCGATCTCGCCGACCTGTTCACGGAGATCTGCCGCATTCAGAACGGCAGCGCGGGATGGCCCCTCAGCCTCTTCCTGACCTCGAAGGGGGAGCCTTTTTTTGCCGCCACCTTTCTGCCCAAGCGGACCACAGGACAGGTTCCGGGGCTGGCGGACATCGTCCCCCGGGTGAAATGGCTCTGGCTGATGCAGCGGGAAGACGTCGTTCGCGGCGCGAAGAGCCTTGTGGATACGATTTCGGCGAAGTTCACCTTTGCTTCGGGAGGGCGTATCGGGACGGTTCACGTTCGCAACGTCATGAAGGAGCTTAAACGAACCAGCGACGCGATTTGGGGGGGGTTTGGACCGCCTCCGAAACGGCATTGCGCTCCCGCCCTGCTCTTTCTTCTGGAGTACGCCAGAAAAGAGTCGAACCTCGACCGGGACGAGGCTTTAGCCATGGTGGACACCACGCTGCGCAAAATGTGGAAGGGCGGCATTCACGATCACCTGGGCGGAGGGTTTGCCCACAGCGCCGCCGACGAGCGGTGGATGGCCCCCCATTTCGAAAAACTGCTTCGGGACCAGGCCATGCTGCTGCGAGTGGCGGCTGTCGCTCAGGAGGTTCATCCTGACGAGTTCTACCGAAGTTTTGCCGAGGATATCGTCACCTGCGTCACCCGGGATTTCACCTCTCCGGAGTCCTGTTTCCTGACCTCCATCGCCGCCGACAGCGAGGGGGAGGAAGGGCGCTTCTATCTCTGGACGGACGAGGAAATCCGCTCCGCGCTGCCTTCGGGAGACGCAGGTCTGTTCTGTGCGGCCGGCGGCATCCTGCCCGGAGGAAATTTCTGCAACGAGGTTTCCGGCGTTCAGATGGGGCGCAACGTGATTTACGAGGCCCTCTCCGTCAGCGATCTGGCGCGGCGTTATGGCATTCGCGCCCCCGAAGTGGCCAAACGTCTGGAAAACGATCGACGGGCGCTTCTCGAAGTTCGAAGCCGCCGACCCGCTCCCGAGGTGGACTCCCGGGTTCTGATGGAGGACAATGGGCTCATGATCGGAGCTCTCGCCCGGGCCGGACGGGTGTTCGAGAGGAAGGAATGGATCCTTGCCGCGGAACGGGCGGCGCTTTTCCTGCAGAAGGTTCTCGTGGACCCCAAGGGCCAGTGGCGTCGTCGTTACCGCCGCAAGGAGGCCGCCGTTCCCGCTCTTCCCGGCGACTACGCCGCGCTGATGTGGGGCGTCATGGAGCTCTGCGAGGCCGCGGAAACGGATCGGCAGAAAAAAGACTGGACGAAATACGTCCTTGACCTTGCCACGGGGCTGGAGATCCATTACCGGGACGGGGAAAAGGGCGGATTTTTCCTCTCCGGAGAGGACGAATCCTGCATTTTTTTCAGGCGAAAAACCGCCGTGGACGACAGTTTTCCCTCGGCCAACGGCATGGCCATGATGGCGTACGTGGCCATGGCCCGGGTTTTCGACGACAAAAAATACGCCCATGCGGCAGGTGAAATCGAGTCCTGCTTCGCTCGCATGGCGGTTCTTCAGCCCATCGAACACGTTTCCGTCGTCACGGCCTCGATGCTGCTGCGGGATCTGAAATACGTAAAAGCTCCCAAAGATGCCGCTCATGAGGATCCGGATCAGGAAAAAACTCAGGACAAACACGAACTCGACGGGTTGGAACCGAAGAACCCCAAAGATCGAGAAGAGCCGGCAAACCTCAGAGAATCCCGCTATCGCCGGGAACGCAGAAGCCCCAGAGACGGAGCGGGAGGCTCCCGCCGGGTCATACACCGGGAGCAGTGAAACGCAGGACGGCGTGAGCGCGTAAAATAAAACGACGCGACAGCCGAAAAGTAAAAGAAAATGACGAGTTGCGACGGGAGGTTTTTTGATGTGAAAAAGACCGGGATGCGAAAGACCTGTAAAAAGGCTCGAATAACGGTATGGGCGTCTGTTCTTCTGATGATTTTGTTCGCGGCGGAGTGCCGGGCGGATTATCAGTTCGACGATCTGTACGGACCCAGCGGAGTGGGCGCTCAGTGGATGGCCGTCACCACCAGCATGACAACGGGGGGCAACGCGACGTTTCGCGCGCCTCTGGACACTGAGGGGAATCTCGCGCTCTCGCGCGCGTCCGTGTACCTCACCAACGGCAGGGGCCTGGCGAGCTCTCCCAATGGCGACGGATGGGGGATTCATACGCTGTTTCTGGTGATGCCCGGCAACAATGGCAGTATGCGGGTGAGTTTCGACTGGCTTCCGCGGGTTCCTTCACCAGGGGAGTCCTTCACTCAGGATGTTCTGGTGGACAACGCCTCCTATCAGGTGGTGAAGACCCCTCTGACCCAGTCCAGCGCGCCGGACAAACTCTTCGACCTCTCCTTCCTCAAAACCGTCGACGCGGGGAAGTACGGCAGCGTTCGGGGGAATTTCATCTTTCACCAGAACCCCAACGACCTGCCCTCTCAGACCCTCCAGGTCCCCTTCATCGTCGCCAACGTCTACGATGGCACGGCGGAGGGAAACCCCCTGCTCTTCCGGTCCACCATTCGGGAAACGGCCACGGGAACCGGAAATGGAGACATCGTCGCCCATGATCGCTTCACCTGGAAGGTTGTGGATGACCTGACTGTCGGGACGGACACGGACTGGGTCTTCGTTCCGATCTCGAAGCTGCCCGTGGACAGCAATGCCGTCAACTATCGCATGAGCACGGAGGTCGTCAACTACACGGGCATCCGCTACGCCATGCAGCGGTACGATGGCTACGTCTGGAACCCCATGTACCCGAGCCGGTGGGCTTTCGACGTTCCCGCCCAGACCGACGTCCCCTCGACTCTTTATCTGGACGAACTCAGCCATATCCCGCCTGGACTGGTCACAACCTACAACCAGAGCTTTAACGTCGTCAGCGGCGTTCGTGAGACCATGCACATGTATCCCGTGGACCCCGCCTCCGGATTCCGCAACCTCACCATTTCCCACCGCTCCATCTTCGGATTGGACCTGGGGACGGGCAGAGACTCCGCGTCGCCCCACGGGTACAGCGTGACGGGATTCAGCCTGCTCTCCGCCGGAACGAATTTTCTGTCCAATGTGGCCAGTGCGCTGGGCGTCTCAGAAGCGCAGATGCCCGAGGGGACCGACGGCGTCATGGGGGGCGCCGTGAGTTACGCCTGGGTGGGAGGGGACGCCATTGGGTCCTTCTCCGTGAGCGCGCCCGTGCCGGGACGCCTGAGCGGCGCGAGTCGGGCGGGAATTCTGCCGCTCCACGTCACGTTCAATCTGCCTCGCTCGAACCAGCTCGTGTACCCGAAATGGGATGAACTGCTCAAAGAGTGGCGCGAGACGGGCGAGATTCGAAATACCTTCATTTCCTCCTTCGGCCTCTATATGCAGGACGCCTTCGGAAACAACCTGGACCTGACGGACTGGCTGAGAAATCAGGGAGCCTACACCAAAACGGTGAAGGTCTTCCTCGACGAACAGCGGAGCGTCCTGACGGTCAGTTTTATCGTTTTGCTTGCGGATGGGCCGAGATCGGTGGTGCGCCTCGTGAACGACACGACGACGGCCACCAGCAACAGCTTTATTGTAGCGATGGACGGCAGCGGCGACAACAAATGGGAGATGACGTTCTTCGTCGCCTCCAACGGATACGTGTCGACGGACCGTCCTCAGTCGAAAAGCAGCAGCGGCGGCGGCTGCAACACCGGGTCGGCGGGGTTTGTTCTACTGATGCTGCCGGTCTGCATCCCCGTGATTGTGAAACGGAGGGGTAAAAAATGAAAAAATTTCTTTTGGCGTGCCTGCTGGTCGCGGCGCTTAGTGACAGTGCTCACGCGGCGACGGCGGTTGGAACTGCGGCGGATCTTATTGAAGCCGTTACGGGAAGCGGTCCCACCTGGCTTACGCCTCAGCCGGCCATTGAAATTACCGCACCCATTACGCTTACGGCTCCCTTGACTGTTGCCGACCCGATTGTTTTTACCGTCAGCGGAACGGGATCTCTGAATGCGACGAGCGGAGGTGGGCTCAACATTACGGGCTCCGGAACCGTGGCGTTCAATGGAGTTCCCTTTCATGGCAGCACGGGCGCGACAATCGTGACTGTCGGGAGCAGTGCGGGGACGGTCACTTTTGGAACCGGCACGAGCTTTCAAAATAACACGGGCGCCTCCGGAGCAGCAGGAGCTGTAAGGATTGACGGCGGAAAAGTAACCTTCACCGGAACCTCTTTCACCAATAACACGCTGGCGACAGGCGATGGAGGGGCCGTCAACGTCAACGGAGGGGAGGCCACTTTCAACAACGTCACTCTGACCAACAACTCCGCCACGGCAGGCAACGGCGGCGCTGTCCATGTGGCGGCCGGCGCAAAGGCGACCTTTACCGGAACACTGAGCGCCACGAACAACAGTGCGGGCGCATCGGGAGGCGCGATCAATTCCGCGGCGGATATTACTCTTCCAGGGGGAACCTTCAGAGACAACACTGCCGGCGCTTCAGGTTCAGGAGGGGCGGTCAACGTCGTCGGGAATCTCACCGTTACGGGAACCCCCACGTTTACGGACAACAGTGCCGGGACTTCGGGAGGGGCCGTCAGCGCCACGGGGACGCTGACCCTGGCCGGAGGTTCGTTCAACACGAACAGCGTCAGCAACGGCAGCGGCGGAGCCATCAACGCCAGTTCTGTCACCGCGTCGAGCGGCGTCACCTTTGCGGATAACACGGCTTCTGTCAATGGCGGAGCGATTAAAGCGGGTTCTGTCACTCTTTCGACAGGGACGTTCACCACGAACAAGGCGACGGGAGGCAACGGCGGAGCTATCGACGCGTCTTCCGTCACCGCCACGGGCTCTGTGACTTTCACTGGAAATGAGGCGGGGACAACATCGGGCGCGGGCGGAGCGATTAATTCGACCGGGCCCGTTTCTCTTGCCGCGGGAAGTTTTCAGGACAACAAAGCGAGCGGGGGAGCTGGCGGGGCCATCAACGCGGGAAGTACCGTCACCATCACGGGAGCCGCCTCCTTCGTAAGCAACCTGGCGGGAGCCGGTTCGGGCGGGGCCATCAACGCGCCTTCAGCGACGGTGACTCTTGCGGGAGGAACTTTTACCACGAATAGGGCGACGGGCGCGGCGAGCGACGGCGGAGCCATCAACGGCAAGATTGTCAACCTGACGGCCGCCGGAACATTCAGTCAAAATACCGCCGGACAGAACGGCGGAGCGATTACGGCCAATGACAGCGCCTCCCTGTCCGGCAGCGCCTTCTCGTCGAATACGGCGGGGCAAAACGGCGGCGCGGTGTATGTCGCGGGAACCGTAACCCTTGCCAACGGCGCGAGTTTTGTGGACAACAAAGCGCAACTGGGAGACGGAGGCGGGATCTGGACCGGAGCCGGCATCGAACTGCCCCAGGGCGCCGGAGTGACCTTCACGGGCAACAGCGCCGATGGAACAACTGCGGCGGGCGGCGACGGCGGCGCTGTTTATTCCGGGAAGAAGATTCGATTTTATGGAGCGGTGTTCAAAAACAATCGCGCCCTTGCCGGCAGTGGAGGCGCGACCAAGAGCGGTGAGGACAGTACGTTTGTCGATTGTATTTTCGGCGGAACCGCCCCGACGGATATAAACACCGCGGAACTGTCCGGAGGGGCGGTGGCCAGCGATGGAGGCGTCATCGCGGATAACTGCAATTTCATCGGCAACACGGCAAAAGAGTTCGGCGGAGCCGTTTATTTCCAGTCCGGCACGAACAATCGTTTTGACAAATCCTATTTCGAAAAGAACCAGGCCGGTAAGGACGGAGGCGCCGTTCATATGGGCGCGAACAATACTTCCGTGGCCTTCAGGCGATCCCTGTTTACCGGAAATTCATCCCTTGACGGCACTTCGAGCGGCGGCGGAGGCGGCGCTGTTTTCGTCCTCGGCCCAGCCACCTTCGACAGTTGCACCTTCACTCTGAATACCGCCACGGCTGCCGCGAACTCCACCGTTGACATCAAGGGCGGCGCGGTTTACGCGGTGGGCAATGTGACCTTCGCCTTCACCAACTGCACCTTCACCCGGAACGAGGCCCGAAGCTCCCAGAGAAACAGCCTGGGCGGCGCGATTTACGTTTCAGGCGAGACCAGTATGCTGTACTGTACCGTGACCAATCAGAACTCCGCCACCTTCAGCGGCGCCAACAGCAACGGCCTGGGCGGCGGCATCTACATCGCGGGGGGGACATTTTCCATTACCGCCAGCGCCGTGGCGGGCAACGCGGCCAGTTTCGGAGCTGACATCTTCCGGGTGGGCGGCGTCACCATCAACACCGGCGGATACAACCGCCTGGGAGAGTACGGTATTATCTCTCAATCCCAGCCCACCAATTATCCCTGGGCATCCGACAGCAACGTTCGGGGGAACAATAAGACGCAGGACCAGACGGGCGTGTCGCAGAGCTCCATGTTCGGCAACGGCGCTCTTGCGGCCAACCCCCCAACATCGAACCCCAACGACATCATCATTGGAGCCGCGGGAGCCACTCACGATCTGCTGACCGTCGCGCTGGTGACGGGAACGGCGGACAACCCCGCGCAGGACCAGATTCCCAATCGGGAGGGAAACCTTTTCAGCTCCCGGGTGGACCAGCGCAACCTGGATCGTCCTCAGCCCAACCCCAACGGCCTTTTCGACGTGGGAGCCTATGAGGCGGAGCAGGCCGGCGGAGGCGGGCCCACCCCCGATCCCGACCAGTATTATGTCGAGTATGTCAAAATGAGCGGCATCCCCAACACGATGGTGAAAATCGGCCAGACCTGCAGCCTGACCGCGACGGTCTACCCCACCCGGGCCACACAGGGAGTCACCTGGTCCAGCAGCGACCCGACCGTGGCCCGCATTGACCAGTTTGGCAACCTCGTTTCCCTGAGACGGGGGACGACGACGATTGCCGTCACCTCGGTGGGCATCATGGCGGACGGCAAATTGGCCACGGATTCCGTCGTTCTGGTGGTGACGGACGAAATGTCCTACACCAACGTTCACCCTGATGTCTGGATCCGGCTGGGAACTTTCAACAACAGTCTCCAGCCGTACAACGAACAGGTTTACTTCGTGGACGCCAATCCGGCGACCGTGAACGCAGCCTCGTTCCAGACCACTTTTAAAGCCGCTTACGGCGTGGAATCGACGCAGGTCACGGAGCTCCAGAACGTGAGCGTGATCACCTTCGACTCGAAGTCCACCTACACGGGAAGCAACTGGGTTTCCACGAAGCCCTCCATCGGCGTTTCTCTGGCCGCTCTGTCCTCTTCCGGCGGGTCTGTTCTGCCGCTGGAGTATACGTGGAACCTGGACTGGGACGAGGTCAGCGGCATCCTTGGCAAAACGGTGACCACGGTCGACAACGCGACGGAGCTTTTCCAGAGGCTGAAACTGGTTTTCGAGAGCGTGAACGGAGCGACGACCCCTGTGGTGGACGCGGACGGAGAGTATGGTATTGCCGCGTCGAAGGCCGTTTCCAGCGGAGCTCTGACGATGACCAACGGCAACAACGGCCTGACCCTGAAGCTGAAGGTTCTGCCGGGTGATGTGGCAGGTAACGGTAAAGCCGCCCTGATCGACAACACGCTGGTTGTGGCGGATGGCGTGATGGATGGGACGATCAGCGGATCCATGTGGCTTCTGAAGCGAACCGGAAGCTCCGTCAATGGCGGCGGCGGCTCTTCGGGCGGCGGCTGCAGCGCCGGATGGGGCGCGGTATTGCTGCTGCCGGCGGTTCTTTTCGCCCTCAGAAGGAGGTATCGGTAAACGTGAAACGAAATTCGCGTTTTTCAGCCTTCGCGTTCGTTTTGGCGCTGGTGCTGTGGACCTCCGGCGCGGCCTCGGCGGCGTCCACCAATCCCTATCATTTCTCCTGGTACCAGCTGAGAGACGTCAGCGGCGAAAAGGACGGGCATACCGTCGCCGGGTCCCAGTGGTTTGCCACGGTTACGGACTGGCACTGGGTTGACAGCGCCTGGGTCGCCTACAGAGATACCGACGGAGGCGAGGCGCCGGAGGCCCCCATGGTCACTTCAGCGGACCTGGTGTCGGACTTCAACGGCGTTTACCTCAAAGACCCTCAGGATGAACTGGCCTGGGGGGACGACGTCAGCTTCGACCCCATCGAGTCGGTCTGTCTCGTCATCACGGAGGGACGGGGTGAGCTGAACGTCAACTTCGGCAACAATTACGCGCATCATATGCCCTACGGCACAAGTGAGCCCGCGATGGAGGACGTTCTGCTGTCGGTTCCCGACTACGTCACGCGGGTGACTCCGGATACCCCGACGCTGGTTCCGGGCGGAAGCTGGCTGGAGACGAACATGAGGCTGCAGTCCGAATCCCCCCAGACCTACGGCAGTTCTCTCGGGTATCTGACCTTTCGTCAGTCGGCCAGCTTCGACACGGCCTTCACGGGGTATCGCGAGTCGATAAAAATTCCGCTGGTGGTGGCGAACGTTTTTGACGGTCCGGCTTCCGAGGCGGGAAACGAGCTGTATTTCGACATGACGGTGCTGAATGGAACCGAGCCCGTCACCCGCCAGAAATTCCGCTGGGGCGCGGCTCAGAACATGACCCGCGACATGGGCACTTTTTTCATGATCCTCGCGTCCAGCGACGCGGCCCCCCGATACGCTCTGAGGACGCGGGTCACCAACAGAACGGGGGTTCGTTACCGTGTCCAGCGCTATGATAACATCGGCAGCGGAGGATACGAAGAAATCTGGCCCCAGTACTGGATGTACGACCTGACTCCGGATCTTTACGCGACGCTGCCGGCTTCCTTCGAGCTGGACCCTCAGAGCCAGATCGCGCCTGGCCTCATCACCACCTACAACAGTTCGATGGATATGACCTACGGCTCCAGCGAATCCCTGAGACTCTATCCCTACCAGGGGGCCGCCGCGCCCAGCGACCTGCGCCTCACCTTCCGCAAGGTGGGGGGGATGCTGCGACAGGGGACGAAGAGCACCACGGGAGCGACGGTGACGGCCTTCAACATGACTTTTGCCGACGTGGCTGAGAACAGCGACAACACGAGGGCGGAAATCGCCAAATACGCGGGGGGATCGCCCTCCATGCCTGTCGCCAGCTTCGATTTTTCCGGAGTTTACGATCGTTACATCAAGGCCGACGCGATTTCGTCTTTCCAGATTTTCGTCGATATGCGGGATCCCTCGGCGGATGTCACCGCGTCCGGAGACGTGGTGAGCTCGAACGACGTGCCCGCCGTTTCGTCCGGCGTTGCGCTGCTGCCCGTCCATATCCGGATGCGCGTCTCCCGGAAGGAAGCCCCTCTTGTGAACCAGTGGGACGCCATCGAAAACGCCGACAGCGTCATCAGCGCCCTGGCCAACATCTGCGCGGTGTGGGTGAGGTCGGACGCCACGGCGGAGCGGGACATGAATCTGTTCACGACCCTGCGCAACAGGGGATACAGCGTGGAAAGATGCGTTCAGGCCTTCACCTATGAAGATTTTGTTTACATCGATTTTATCGTCCTTATCGCGGACGCGGTCAGCCAAAATACCGGAAAAACGGCGTTCTGCGAGGTCGTCCAGGACGACGGCGTTCCCTACATCCTGATTGGCGACGGGGCGGCGGATGGAAAGATAGATCTGAGCTTTTTCGTGGCCCCCGCGGGAGAAGCCCCGTCTCTGGATGACCCCGCGACTCCTACCACCCCTGTGTCTCCGGGGTCCGGGGGAGGCGGCGGCTGCAGTGGAGGCATCCCGGCGGGCGCGGTTCTGCTTCTGCCAGTTCTAAGTACGATCCTTCGCAGACGTCGAAAGTAACTTTACGCCAAATTTGAGTAGTAGTAAAAAGCGGCAGCTGCCTGACTGCGGGCGGCTGTCGCTTAATTTTTATTCGTATATCAAATATTCTGTTATTTTGTGTTTTAAATAAATTCTGCAAAAACTGCTATAATGCAATTAGTATTCGTTCAAACATTACAACGATTCAAAGAATCAGAGGAAAGGTGTGAGTTCAAAACAGAGGGCGGTATTGAGGTTTTCAAAACTGGATTCAGGTAATTGGACACAGGAGTCACACACAGAGAATAAGGAGGCAATACCTGCAATGAGAGAAGTGAAGAGAGGACTGACGGGAATGAGGGGCGCGCTGTTTTCCGTGCTGCTGCTTTGTCTGTCGCTGCTGCCCCTTGATGCCGCAAGAGCTTCGGAATACGTGACGGTTTATCCCAACGGTGTATTCAGCGAGCTCACCACGGCCAATTATCTCAAAGATTCGGCGACCAGCAATATTTCCCTGGCTTACAGCACACAGGACGGCCTCGTGGAGTTCGACCGGTTTGGATACCTTATCCCCTGTATCGCAAAGAGCTGGGAAATTTCCGATGATAACCTCACCTGCACCTTCCATCTCAGGGACGACATCAAATGGTACACGTGGGAAGGAAAGGAATACGCCCCTCTGGTGGCGCAGGACTTCGTCGACTCCGCGAAGTGGATTCTCACCAAGGCGAACGCTTCGTCGCAGAGCAACACGATCTACACGTCCATCAAAAACGCCCGCGAGTTCTACGAGGGCAAAATAACGGACTTTGGAGAGGTCGGGGTCAAAGCCCTGGACGACCACACGCTTCAATACACGCTCCTCAAGCCAATTCCTTACTTTATCAAACAGCTTTCCTTCACGGCGTTTTTCCCTGTGAACGGCAAATTCCTCGCGGAGAAGGGCGATCGTTTCGGGTCGTCGAAGGAGAATCTGCTGTACTGCGGGGCCTACCTGCTGACCGAGTTCGAGCCCCAGCAGCGAAGGATCCTCACGGCGAACGACGGGTACTGGAACAAAGAGGCCAACGAAGTCGAGGAAATGGTTTTTATCTACAACGCCGAGGCGTCGGCCCTTGGGCCGGAGCTGTTCCTTCGGGGAGAGATCAATGACTTCGTCCTTCCGGGCAGCATCGTTGACGAATGGATGAAGGATCCGGCGAAGAAGGCCATGATGTACCCCAATAACCTCACCAACATGTCCTATTTTCTGGCTTTCAACTTCGAGCCGAAGTACGAGGAACAGTACGCGCCCGCCGACTGGGCCGTGGCGGTCAATGACCTCAGCTTCCGCAAATCGCTTTTCCACGCCTTCGACCGGGAGGCCGCCGTTCTCACCGTCGAGCCCTTCAACCCCAAACGCAAACTGCTCAACACCTTCACCCGCAGAGGGCTGGTCAGCCTTGCCGGCGTGGACTACACTCAGCTGGGCGGGTTGAAGGAATATTCGGATAACGAGTCCTTCAATCCGGAAAAGGCGCTGGAGTACAGAGACAAAGCCCTGGAATCTCTCAAAGGGCGGGTGAAATTTCCGATCAGGGTCGTGATGCCCTACGCGACAAACAACGTGGACACGGCCAACCGGATGCAGATCATCGAACAGCAGATGGAAAAACTGCTGGGCACGGATTACATCGATATCGTTCTCGTTTCATATCCGGCCACCGGCTATAACCAGGAGGTCCGCGTGCCCGGGAAATTTTCGATGATGGAGAGCGGCTGGGGGCCTGACTTTGCCGACCCTTACGGCATGATGGTCCCTCTTATGGCGGCCAGCACGAATCGCTGGTTCAGAACGGACAGGGCGAAGGACCTGCAGAGCGCCGACGGCCATTACAGGCTGGAAACGATGTTCGAGGAAGCCGCGTCCGAGGTGAAGGACATGAAGCGCCGCTATGAGCTTTTTGCCGAAGCGGAGAAGCTGGCGCTGGACAACGCCGTTCTGATCCCGTTTTACACGTCGGGCGGCGGATATCGGGCTTCCCTCCTCGACCCGTTTTCGGGGCTTACCGGACAGATGGGGCGTTTCGGCGCCTTCAAGATGAAAGGTATTAAAATGCTGGAAAAGCCGGTGGGAATGGACGATTATCCCAAAGCCCTGGAGAGATACGAGAGCGAAAGAGCGGCCGCGGGCGCTGCCTTGAAATAGGCCCCGCTTTTTGTGGCTCGTCATGCCGGACGTTTCCGTTCCAGGACCATGTTCTGGCGGGGCGTCCGGCTGATTTGCCGTTAATTATGGAGACTGTGATGTGATATGGTTAAGTACGCGTTGACGAGACTGCTGCAATCCCTTCTGACTCTTGTTGTCCTTGCTGTCGCGATTTTTTTCCTTATGCGGCTGATGCCCGAGGAAGGCTACTTCGGAGAGAACTTCGACAAACTCGACAAAATCCAGATCGAAGCGGCGCTGACCCAAATGGGCCTGCGGGACCCTCTTCACACTCAGCTGTATCGGTTTTTGAACAATATCCTTCACGGCGACCTGGGGGAGTCGATCATTTTTCGCCCTCACGTTCCCGTGCTCGAAATCATTGCTCCTAAAATTCACTGGTCGGTGTACTTTGGCCTCGCGTCCATCGCGTTGTCCCTGGCGCTCGGCATCCCGATGGGGATGATGATGGCGCGTTTCAGGGGAAAGTTTCCCGACAGCGTCGGGTCGGGTTACGTGGTGCTGGTCAAGGCCGTGGCTCCGGCGGTCTGCTATATTTTCCTCCAGCTTTACCTTTCGTCCTGGCTGAAGATCCCGATGCTCTTCAACCAGAGGAAACCCATGAGCTGGATCCTGCCCGTGATCTGCATGGCCCTGGGGAACATCGCGAACTATGCCATGTGGATGAGGCGCTACATGGTGGACGAGCTGAACCGGGACTATATCAAACTGGCGCGGGCGAAGGGCATGCCCAACGCGAAAATCATGACGCGCCACGTTCTCCGAAACGCCTTCGTGCCCATGGCGCAGCTTCTGCCCACCAGCATTCTGCTCACGATTTCCGGATCAATCTACGTGGAGTCCCTTTTTTCCATTCCCGGAATGGGCGGGCTTCTCGTCAACGCCATTCAGAGGCAGGATAACACGCTGGTTCAGGCTCTGGTGCTCATTTTTTCCAGCGTTGGCATTCTCGGGCTGTTTCTGGGAGATGTCCTGATGGCGATGGTGGACCCGAGGATTCGGCTGGAGAACAGGGGAGGCGCGCGATGATGCTGCAGGGCAGGGCCGATCGGGTCTGCGAGAACCTCGACCGGCTGAATCAGGATCTTTTCCGCCCCGCCGTCGTGGACGCAACCGTCGGCGAGCGCGTCGGCTACTCCAATTATTCGTACTGGCACTCCACCTGGAAGGTGTTCATGCAAAACAGGGTCGCGGTGTTTTTTATCTGCCTGCTGCTGGGGCTGCTTCTTTTCACGTTCATACAGCCGTTTTTGCCAAATCAGAAAAGCGCCACGGAGATTTTCACCGACGGAGGGGGAAAACAGCTGAGAAATATCCCTCCCGGCGGGGAATTTCGTTTTGGAACCAACGCCATCGGGCAGGACCTGTGGGCGCGAATCTGGAGCGGGACCCGCACCTCGATGTTCATCGGCATGGCGGTGGGGCTCTTCAACGCGCTGGCGGGGGTCACCATCGGGTCCATGTGGGGATACGTCCGGAAGCTGGATCGCCTCATCACGGAGCTCTACAACGTGGTTCAAAATATCCCCGAGACCGTCATCCTCATTCTTGTGGCGTACATCCTGCGGCCGGGGATCGTCACCATCATCTTCGCCATGTGCATAACGGGATGGCTTCCCACGGCCCGCTACGTGCGCAACCAGATCATCATCATCCGCGACCGGGAGTTCAACCTGGCCTCCCGCTGCCTTGGAACGCCGGTGTCCCGCATCATTACGAAGAACCTCCTGCCGCAGCTCGTCTCGGTCATCATGATGAGGACCGCTCTGGCGATTCCTCTGGCCATCGGGCACGAAGTGTTTCTCACCTACATCGGGCTGGGTCTTCCGGTGAGCATTCCTTCCCTCGGCAACCTCGTCAACGAGGGCCGAATCGTGATGATGAGCCCCGCGCTGCGATATCAGCTGCTCTACCCCTCTCTGATTCTGTCGCTCATTACGATCTCGTTTTACATCCTGGGGAACGCGTTTGCGGACGCGGCGGACCCCAGAAATCATGTTTAGAGGGAGGGCGGACAGATGACGGATGCAGAACGGGAAATCGTCCTCTCGGCGGAGGACGTGGTCGTTAAATTCAAACTGAGGGGCGAGGTGCTGACCGCGATTCGCGGGATCTCCATGACGCTGTACAAAGGAGAGAGCTTGGCGATTGTGGGGGAGTCCGGTTCGGGCAAGTCGGTTTTCACAAAAACTTTTCTCGGGATGCTGGACGCCAATGGCTGGGTGGCCAGCGGAAGAATTCTGTATAAGGGAGAGGACCTTGCCCGGTTCAGGACGGAGCGGGAGTGGCTGAAGATCAGAGGTCGGGAGATCGCGATGGTTTTTCAGGATCCGATGACGAGCCTCAACCCCCTTAGAACCATCGGCCGCCAGATCTCCGAGACCATCGAACTTCACAGAAAGGTCAGCCGGGCGGAGGCGCGCAGACTGTCGCTGGAAATTCTGGAAGACGTGGGAATCTCCGATCCTGAGCGGCGTTACGGACAGTATCCCCACGAATTTTCCGGCGGTATGCGCCAGCGCGTGGTGATCGCTATTGCGGTGGCGTGCAACCCGAATATCCTGATCTGCGACGAGCCCACCACCGCCCTCGACGTTACGGTGCAGGCGCAGATTCTGCAGCTGCTTCGGTCCCTGCAGGAAAAATACGGGCTGACTCTCGTTTACATCACTCATGACCTGGGGGTTGTGGCCAGCGTGGCGGACAGGGTCGCGGTGATGTACGCGGGGGACATCGTCGAGTATGGAAAATGCGACGAAATCTTCTACAACTCTCAGCATCCCTACACCTGGGCGCTGCTCTCCTCGCTTCCACAGCTTGGGGTCAAAGGAGAGCCGCTGTTCGCGATCAGGGGGACTCCGCCGAATCTCCACACGGAGATCAAGGGAGACGCTTTCGCGCCGCGCAGCCCTTATGCCCTTGAAATCGACTTTGTGGAGCGGCCGCCGTACTTTGCCGTGAGCCCGACGCACGCCGCGCGGACGTGGCTTCTGGATCCCAGAGCGCCTCGGGTCACGCCTCCGGACTCCATCCTGCGGGCACGTATGCGCTGGAAGGAGGAGGCGTCGAATGGCTGAGAGCACGGGAGAAAAAGTGATGGGGCAGGAAAAAATAATAGAAAAAGAAAAACTGCTGGAGGTAAAAAACATCACGGTTCAATTTGGATCCGGACGAAAAAAGTTCACCGCGGTCCGTGACGTGAGTTTCGACATATACAAGGGCGAGATTTTTGGTCTGGTGGGAGAGTCGGGCTCGGGCAAGACCACCATCGGCCGCGCGATTATACGGATCAACGAGGTGAGCGGCGGCGAAATTCTCTATCGGGGAGAGCGGATCAGCGGAAAAATTCCAGCCGACGTGGACCGGCGGGTCGTCAGGAACATCCAGATGATTTTCCAGGACCCTATGGCCTCCCTCAACGAAAGGGCCAAGGTCGATTATATTGTCTCCGAGGGGCTGTACAACATCGACCCGAACGGCAGCAGCGAAGAGCGCCGGAAAAAGGTCGCTCAGGCGCTTCTGGACGTGGGGCTTCTGCCCGAGTTTGCCGACCGGTTCCCCCACGAATTTTCCGGAGGGCAGAGACAGCGCATAGGAATTGCGCGGGTTCTGGTGATGGAGCCGGAGCTTGTCATTGCGGACGAGCCGATTTCAGCGCTGGATGTGTCGATTCGGGCGCAGGTCCTCAATCTGATGTCGGCCCTTCAAAAGAAAAAATCCCTTACCTATCTGTTCATCGCCCACGACCTGTCCGTGGTGCGGTTCATCACCGACCGTACCGCCGTCATTTACAGGGGGACGATCGTTGAACTCGCCGGGACGGAGGAGCTTTTCACCAATCCGCTGCACCCCTATACACGGGCGCTTCTGGCCGCCATTCCCCAGCCGGACCCCCGCGCCGGGCGCGGCAGAAAAGTTACGGTCTATGACCCTGCCCGCCACCGCTGCGAGACCGACCCTCCTCAGTGGACGGAGATCACGCCGGGACACTTCGTTTCGGCGAACGCAGCTGAGAGGCGGGAGTACGAGGAGATGCTCAAAAAATGAAAATTGCGAAACGTGAGAATTTCGATGTGAGGGAATACGACGCGCTGATCATTCCCTTCAGCGGCGACGCATTTCACGTCGTTCTTCCGGAGGCGCAGGACAGCGCCATTCGGTGCGTGCTTGGGTCCGGCCGGTTCAAAACCGCGCCGGGAAGCCTGTTCGATCTGACGACCTGCGTCGACGGAAAGGTTCTTCACATCATTATGCTGAGAATGGGAAATTTCGCGGAGAGTTCGAATCGTGAAATTTTCCTGCATTTCGCCGATGCTTTCAGAAAATGCCGGAAACTTGAGCTTTCGCGTGTCGCCGTGCTGCTGGACAACGTTCCTGAGCTTCTGAAAAACACGCTGGAAACGAATATCGCGGCGCGGCACGGGCTGCTCGAAAAACTCTGCGAGCTTCCCTGGCTGGCCGCGTACACCTTCAGGGCCTACAAAACCTCGGAAGCTCCGCCGGAGATGGACAGCGTGGACTACATCACGGGCGCGGCCCTGGACGACGTCGTCGAGGAAGCGTCGATTTGCGGTGAAAGCGTGAGGCTCGCCCGGGATCTCGTCAATCATCCCTCTGTGACGATGACGCCTGAACGATTTGCCAGGGAGGCCGAGCGGGTTTGCAACCAGTGCGGCGTCGAGATCGCGGTGTTCGACCGCGCCGGAATCGAAGCGCGGGATATGCGCGCTTTTCTCTCCGTTGCCCGGGCGACAGGCGACGAACCCCGCCTGATCGTGATGCGATACCGGGGCGGCAGTCCTCAGGACGGCACGCTGGGTCTGGTGGGCAAGGGGATCATTTTCGACAGCGGCGGCTATACGATCAAGTCCTCCATGGCGACGATGCATGACGACATGGGAGGGGCGGCGGCGGTTCTCGGGGCCATGCGGGCCATTGCCCTTCGCGGGCTGCGCGTCAATATCGCGGGTATCCTTCCGGTATGCCGAAATATGATTTCTCCCGACGCGTATGTTCCGGGAGACGTCATCGGCTCGAAGTCGGGACGTACGATCGAAGTGCTCAGCACCGACGCCGAGGGGCGGCTCATTCTTGCCGACGGCATAACCTGCGCGATTCGTGAGGAATCCGCCGATACGATCGTGGACATCGCAACGCTCACCGGCGCCGCCAAACAGGCGGTGGGCAACAGGAGCGCGGTCGTCACCTCGACCAGCGAAAAATTGTATGATGAAGCTCGTTTGGCGTCCCTTGCGTCCTGCGAAAAAATCTGGAGGCTGGACCTCGACGGCGAACTGCGTCACGTCATCGACTCTCACGTGGCGGACATCGCGAACAGCCGCCCAGGCAACACTGCGGGCGCAGGGGCGATCATCGCGGCGCTCTTTTTGCGGGAGTTCACGGAGGGACGCCCCTGGCTGCACATCGACATGGCGTCCGTCAACTGGGCGGCCGAAGACGGAGCGTATTTTCAGAAGGGAGCGACCGGTTACGGAGTCTCTCTGCTTTATCGTCTGGCGGAGATCAGATCGCGGGCTAACTAATGCCTGTTTGGGAGGGAGAATCGGTCTGCTCCTGGAGTTTCGCGATCTCTTTTTCGATACGGGCAAGAAACTTTTGTTTTTTCGATGCGGGAAGCTGTGACAGTTTAGGGTCCGTTTCGATACGTTCCCGTTCCCGGAGCAGCATCGACAAAAGAGCGGCGCGCTGTTCTTCCAGCGTTTGGGCTTCGAGGCGCGCATTACGTTCTTCATCCTCTCTGACGAAGGCTCCGCTCACTTGTGATCTCTCCTTTCACCGGATCGTTCATATCGTCGTATCTGTCCCCCCTCGCTATGCCCCTGCTTCTGCTGAAATCAGGGAAGACGGGCATAGCGGGACGGACATGAGCAAATTCGATACCACTGCGATAATGATACCACTGCGGGCGACGGTCAGCCGACGTCGCGGGCTGTAATTAATGAAAAATTTTAAACTGCGGGAGGGGCGAGAAGCGTACCGGTCTCGAAGTGAGACAGGGAACTTTTCAGATCCGCCGTGGACCGGGAAACGTCGCGGGCCGCCGTCATGACCGAGTCGCCGATGCCGGCCGCCGTGCCGCTCAAAGTATTCAACTGAGACATCATCTTCGCGATCTTTTCAGTGCTTTTATTGATGGCGTCTATGGCCTCCGAGATTTCAGTGCTGGTTGCGGCCTGTTCCTCCGCGGTGGCCGCGATGGATTGCATCGAGTCGTTGACGCTGGTGACCTCCGAGAGGGAGGTGTTGAGCCCGCCAATGGTGGAATCGGCCATTTCCATGATTTCTTTCACGGTATCCACGGTGATGGCCGTGGCGCTCATTACTTCGTCCGTATTTTTGCTCAGAGTCGAGACGAGTTCCTCAACGCTTTTCGAAGCATGGCGTGAATCTTCGGCAAGTTTACGGACCTCTTCGGCGACGACGGCGAAACCCCGTCCGGCTTCTCCCGCGCGAGCCGCCTCGATTGCCGCGTTGAGTGCCAGAAGGTTGGTCTGATCCGCGATAGACGCGATAACATCCATAAAGTTCGATATTTCGGCCACCGAGCTCAGAAGCGCCTGCAGCTTTTCCTGATTTGCGGTGGTTCTTTCGTCCACGATGTTGATATTGCTGACCAGACGGCTCACGGAATCCGCGGCCTCCCTGGATAATCTGGTTGTTTTCGACAGGGATTCCACTCCGGCTTCGGACATTTTGGCCACGGACATGGTTCCTTGGACCATCTCGGCAATGCCCAGCGTCCCCTGAGCTACGGCCTCGGAATTTCGGGTACACAGGCCCGATACCTCTTCTATGAGGGATTTTGTGGAGTTCATGGCCTCGTTGTTTTGTCGGGACAGCTCGGTGAGGGTAACCGTTTGTTCCGATATGGAATCGGAATTTTCCGTGACCTTGATAAGGACTTTATGTTGAGTCAAAAGCATGGAAGAGATTGCGTCCACCAGCGCTTTCAGTTCCCCGCCGCCATTGTAGGCGAAGTCTTCACGGGTTATGGAAAGATCGCCTTCCTGCCCTCTTTGGGCAAGCTGGACAATGCGGGCGAGAGGTCTGGAGATCCTTTTTGCCAGCAGCCAGGAGATCACAAAGGCAAGGACGAGAGTGCAGACGGCGGCAATGATGAACATTTTCAGAATATTTGCCGACATTATCCGCTCTTCGTCCAGGGGTTTTTCCGTCAGAAACATTCCGATGATCTCTTCGGAGCCCGGAGTTTTGATGGGGGCGTAGTGCGCATAGTATTCCCTGCCCGATATCATGACGTTTCCCTCGTAGTCGAGGCCTTTTTCCAGAACGGCTTCCACCGCTTCCCGTGGCGCGTCGCTGCCCGTGAGCCTTTTTCCGTTGTTGATCAGAGTCGTGTTGATCCGCGTCTGGCGGTCGTATATCGTCGCCTCCATTTTGAATAACTGCTTTACGTTGTCCACCAGCTGGGTGTCCCTCAGGGAAAGAGCCGTCCTCAGCATACCCACAATTTTACCCTCGTAAACGACAGGGGCGCTGGCGTAGTAGCCCAGTCCCTCCGTGGAGGTGGGGCCAAAGCTTTCGTATGTCTGGCCTTGCAGAGCGACCTGCACGTTCCGGCTTTTGCCGATGTTGTCTCCCACGCGTTTTTTGTCGTGCGGCCTGGCCAGAACCGTCCCCTCTGAGTTCGTCACGGTCACGAGCTTCACTCCCGACGCCTCCATGAGAGGGGTCAGAAAGTTATAGAGCCCCTCGCTGTCCCCCGCAAGAATCAGACGCCCAAGTTCAGGTATGTGCACCAGTTGATCCCGAAAGAACCGGGTCTCGTTCATCGAGTTGGTAAGAATTCTCTGAAATCCTTCAATAGAGGACTCTGAGGCCCCAATGAGTTTCTTTCGGGAGTAGCTGCTGAAGTTGTGTCTGCTGATCAGAAGGCTGCTCACAACGGATACGAGGACTAAAACGAAGGAAACGGAGATGATTTGATGACCGATTTTCATGTTTTTAAACACTTTGTAAACACACCCGTCATTCTATGTTGCTGTCTGCTCACGCAGAAGCCTGTAGCCGACAATTTCCGCAGATGAAGTTCCACGTGCTGCGGAGAGAAAATGTTCGAAACGCTCTCATGTTA